>CAMWNQ010000001.1 GCA_947175655.1 uncultured Clostridia bacterium
ACTGGATCATAACATGATTTTGAGGATTCTTAATGAAAATTGATTTCCGTGTGAATTAATAAATATTTCTTGCATTTACATATAAAAAATGCTATAATAATACTATTATTAAACGGAGGTTGATAAACATATGTTGTCAGATATTGAAATTGCTAAAAATGCAGAAATGAAGAGAATAGATGAAATTGCCGGAAAACTCGGAATTTCTTCAGAAAGTCTGGAGCCTTATGGACATTATAAAGCTAAACTTTCAGAATCTCTTTATTCTGAACTAAAATCCAAACCAGATGGCAAACTTATACTTGTAACTGCAATAAATCCTACTCCGGCAGGTGAAGGAAAAACAACAGTAAGTGTCGGGCTTGCCGAATCAATGGCTAAAATAGGAAAAAAAGCTGTACTTGCACTCCGTGAACCTTCATTAGGGCCTGTTTTCGGAATAAAAGGCGGTGCAGCAGGCGGAGGATATTCTCAGGTAGTTCCTATGGAAGAAATAAATCTGCATTTTACAGGTGATATGCACGCTATAACATCAGCAAATAATCTTCTTTGTGCTGTTATCGACAATCATCTTCAGCAGGGAAACGAACTCCGTATAGACCAGAGACGAATTATGTTTAAAAGATGCCTTGATATGAATGACCGTGCATTGAGAAATATTATAGTAGGACTTGGCGGAAAAATAAATGGTGTACCTCGTGAAGACGGTTTTCAGATTACTGTTGCTTCGGAGGTAATGGCAATATTATGTCTCGCAAGTGACCTTGATGACCTTAAACAGCGTCTTGAAAATATACTTGTTGCATATAATCTTGATGGTGAACCAGTATTTGCAGGTCAACTTGGCTGTTGTGGTGCTATGACAGCACTTCTCAAAGATGCTCTTAAACCTAATCTTGTACAGACTCTTGAAAACAATCCGGCACTTATCCACGGTGGTCCTTTTGCCAATATCGCACACGGATGTAATTCAATAAGAGCAACCAAGCTTGCACTTAAACTTGGTGACTACTGCATAACAGAAGCCGGATTCGGTTCTGATTTGGGTGCTGAAAAGTTCTTTGATATAAAATGCCGTTATGGTAATCTTTCACCTGCGTGTGTAGTAATGGTTGCAACTATAAGAGCTTTGAAATATAACGGAGGAGTTCCAAAAGCTGAACTCTCAGACGAAAATGTTGATGCACTCAGAAAAGGCATTGAAAATCTTAAAACTCATATAGAAAATATGTATAAATATCACGTTCCGGTAGTAGTTGCAATAAATAAATTCCATACCGATACAGAAAAGGAAATTGAATTTGTTGAAAATTTCTGTAAGAATATGGGCGTAGATGTTTCTATGTGTGAAGTTTTTGCAAAGGGCGGTAACGGAGGTACTGACCTTGCAAAAAAAGTATGCGAAACAATCGAACTCTGTGCAGACGGTGACGATTTCAGACCAATATATAAGCTGGATATGCCTGTAAAGGGAAAAATAGAAACTGTTGCATCTGAAATTTATCGTGCTGACGGTGTCAATTATACTGCACAGGCTGAAAAGGCTATCAGTGAAATAGAAAATATGGGATTCGGACATCTTCCTGTATGCATTGCAAAAACTCAGTATTCACTTTCAGACAATCCGGCACTTCTCGGAAAACCTGAAAACTTCAAAATTACTGTACGTGATGCAAGACTTTCGTCAGGTGCTGGATTCATTGTAATATATACCGGTGACATTCTTACTATGCCGGGACTTCCTAAAAAACCATCAGCTATGCAGATCGACTGCGACGGAAACGGTAATATTTCTGGTCTGTTTTAAATATAAGGGGTTAATTTAATATGAAATTTATTACAAAGTCCCCAGAAGAAACTATTCTTACTGCTGAAAAAATTGCAGAAAATCTCAAAGCTGGAGATGTAATTGCATATAAAGGCGGACTGGGTGCTGGAAAGACTACTTTTACAAGAGGAATAGCAAAGGGTCTCGGATTGGGTGATGTTGTTACCTCTCCGACCTTTGCACTTGTAAATGAATACAGAGGAAAAAATCTTACACTCTATCATTTTGATATGTACAGGATAGAAAACTCCGAAGATTTGGAATTTACAGGATATTATGACTATCCTCTGAAAGAAAATATATTCGCTATAGAATGGTCTGAAAATATTGATGATATCCTTCCAGAAAACACCATATATATAACTATAAATTATATAGATGATGATACACGTGAAATTATTATTGAAGGAGGTGAGTTGTAAAAAATGCTGATACTTGGAATAGATACTTCCGGAAAAACTGCGTCTTCTGCCGTATATGACAGTGAACAGAAAGTTTTTCTCTCAGAGGCATCAATATATACACGTCTTACACATTCCCAGATAATAATTTCGCTTTGCAATGATGTCTTAAAGCGTGCTGAAAAAAATATCAGTGATATTGATATCATAGCAGTTGCGAATGGTCCGGGGTCTTATACGGGATTACGTATCGGAATATCATCTGTAAAGGCAATGTCTTTTGTAAGCGGTGCGAAAGTATGTGGAATATCAACATTGGAAAGCCTTGCATATAATAACATTGCTTTTCAAGGCATCATATGCTCTGTAATAAAAGCAAGAGAAAACCTTGTATATGCCAGTGCTTATTGTCCCAATTCAAAAGGCGTACTGCACAACATAATTGATGAACAGATTATGCCGTCTGATGATTTGATACATTTTATCAACACCCAAGAAATGCCTGTACTTCTCTGTGGTGACGGTGCAGAAGATTTATACAATCAAAAATATTCAAAATCCAAATTAAATGTCAATCTCGCCCCACCTCATACCCGTTTACAGAATGCTTGCGGAATATGTCTTGCTTCACTTTATCACAATCCGGTAACTCCGGAAGATTTAAGCGTATCATATATGCAGAAGGTAAAGGCTGAAAAAGATTTGGAAAAACATAAATAAACTTCTTGATTTTTTTGTCGAAATATGATATAATTACTTATAGTTTTTTAAGACTATTTTCTATAATTTAAATCAGGAGGAAAAATTTTTTATGATTGCTATTGGTTGTGACCACGCAGGATATAAACTTAAAGAATTTCTTATAAACGCTCTTTCCGAAAAGGGATATGAATTCAAAGATATGGGTTGTAATGGTGAACGTTGCGACTATCCGAATATTGCAGAATCCGTTTGTAAAGAAATCAAATCAGGAAACTGTGACAAGGGTATTTTAATATGCGGTACTGGTATAGGTATGTCAATTGCTGCAAACAAGATAAAGGGAATACGTGCTTCACTCTGTTCTGACTCTTATTCAACAAAATATACAAGACTTCATAATGATGCTAATGTTATGTGTATGGGTGCAAGGGTTATTGCTTCAGGACTCGCTGAAGAACTTGCCGAAATATTCCTCACAACAAACTTTGAAGGCGGTCGCCATCAGCAGAGAATAGACCTTATTACAAATCTTGAAAACAATTAAGAATTATTAAATAATTATGCATTATAAATTATATAAAAGGAGGTTTTTAAAATGGCTGGATTACACATTATTGAACACCCACTTATTCAGCATAAAATCTCTCTTATGAGAGATAAAAACACAGGCACTAAGGAATTCAGAGAACTGGTTTCAGAAATAGCTATGCTTATATGCTATGAAGCTACAAGAGATTTACCTCTTAAAGAAATCGAACTCGAAACTCCGCTTGCAGTTGCAAAATCAAAAATCATATCAGGAAGAAAAATGGCTTTTGTTCCGATTCTCCGTGCCGGACTCGGAATGACAGACGGTATCACTACACTTATACCTGCTGCCAAAATAGGACATATCGGACTTTTCCGTGACCCTGATACTCATAAGCCTGTAAAATATTATTCAAAGTTCCCTGATGATATTTCAGAGCGTGATGCTGTAGTTGTTGACCCTATGCTTGCAACAGGTTTTTCAGCTTGCACTGCTATTGATGAACTTAAAGCACTTGGTGTTACAAATATCAAGTTTATGTGTATTATATGCTGTCCTGAAGGTGTTGAGGCTCTCCAGAAAGCTCATCCTGATGTTGATATCTATGCAGGAATTATGGACGAATGCCTTAATGAAAATAAATTTATTGTCCCTGGCGTAGGAGATGCCGGCGACAGAATGTTTGGTACAAAGTAATTTTAAATCCCTCTTCTTTTTAAAGGAGAGGGATTTTTTTTAATTTATAATTAATAATTATAAATTATGCACTATCTTTAATACTGAATTCCGATTTTTTCAACTTTCATAAGATTTGTAGTTCCGGATATTCCGATAGGAACTCCGGCTGTTATAACTGCAATATCACCTGATTCAACAAGATTACGTTCTTCAGCAGTCTCAACAGCAACTGCAAAAAGTTCATCTGTATTTGACTTTTCATCTATAACATATGGAATTATCCCCCAACTGAGATTGAGCTGTCTGCATACTTTTTCACTTGTTGTACAGCCTATAATCATAGCCTGAGGTCTGTACTTTGAAATAAGTCTTGCAGTTCCTCCACCTTTTGTTACTGTTATAATAGCCTTTGCATTGAGGTCGTGTGCAGTTGTTACAGTAGCATGTGCAATTGCATCAGCTATACTGTTTGTTGCATCTGATTTTGAATTCAAGAACTGATGTATATAATCAATATCCTTTTCAGTAGTTTCTGCTATGAGTGCCATTGTCTTCACGGCATCTATTGGAAAAGCTCCAGCAGCTGTCTCACCGGAAAGCATTATTGCACTTGTTCCATCATATATGGCATTAGCAACGTCAGTTATTTCGGCTCTTGTAGGACGTGGATTTGTAATCATTGATTCAAGCATCTGAGTTGCTGTTATCACCTGTTTACCTGCTCTGTAACCCTTATATATAAGTGTTTTCTGGATTGCCGGAATCTTTTCAAAAGGTATCTCAACGCCCATATCACCTCTGGCAATCATAATACCGTCGGCAGCATCGATAATTTCATCGATATTGTCAACGCCGTCACTGTTTTCAATCTTTGCAATAATTCTGACATCAAACCAACCAAGACTTTGCGTGAATTTTCTGAGATAATGTATATCAGCTGACGACCTTACAAAACTTGCAGCAATAAAATCAAAACCCATTTTTGCACCAAATTCAAGGTCATTAATATCGTTGTCGCTCAAATATGGCATAGAAAGCTTTACTCCTGGAACATTTATGCCCTTATTATTGGAAAGTGTACCCCCGTGAACAACTCGGCATATAATATCATTTCCGGATATCTTTTCTGTACAGAGTTCTATAACACCGTCATTTATAAGAATCTGAGTTCCTTTTTTTACATCACGTGGAAGATTTTTAAATGAAATACTACCTCTTTTATTGTCACATATAACGTCATCAGTAGTAAGAATATAAGTATCTCCGTCATAAATTTCAACAGGCTTGTTATCAGCAAATTTTCCGAGTCTTATTTCTGGACCTTTTGTATCAAGAAGTGTTGCTATAGGAAGATTTAATTCTTCTCTAAGCTTTACAACCTGTTCAAAACGTTTTCTGTGGATTTCATAATCTCCGTGTGAAAAATTAAATCTGGCAACATTCATACCGTTAAGCATCAGTTCACGCATAACAGATTCATCATCAGTGGCAGGGCCTATAGTACAAATAATTTTGGTTTTTCTCATAAGAAAAGCTCCTTTTAAATTTTGATTATATTTATATTTTTATTTTTTCTTTACAAATTTTGGAGTCATTCGTTTAACTCCGGCATTCTCAAAAGCTATTTCAAGAATAACATTATTTTTATCCACCTCTGAAACTGAAATAACTTTACCTTCTCCGAAAATTTTATGGACAACTGTATCACATATTTTAAAGCTTACATCAGAATGTTCAGTTTTTGAGACAACTGCCCTGTTTCTGAGCATCTGCTGTTGAAGAGGTATCGACTGTACAGCTGTTACATCCTTATAATTTGAATTTCTGTGTTTTCTTGAAGAATTTTCCTTCTTTTCAACAAAATTCATATCTATTTCTTTTATAAATCTTGATGTTATATTGGGACGTGTCTGACCGAAAAGTGTTCTTGTACCTGCACTTGATATATAAAGCTGTTTTTTAGCACGTGTTATAGCAACATATGCAAGTCTTCTTTCTTCCTCTATATCATCTTCACTATCAAAAGCTCTTGAACTCGGGAAAAGACCGTCTTCCATTCCTATGATGAATACATTATCAAATTCAAGTCCCTTTGCAGAATGAACAGTCATAAGCGTTACACAATCAGTGTTTGATTTGTCCCTGTCAGCTTCACTGTAGAGTGCAACTTCTTCAAGGAAACCATTAAGATTGCCATCCGGATTTTCTTTGAGATATTCAAGCACATTAGTTTTTAATTCCTTAATGTTTTCCAGACGTTCAGCACCTTCATCACCCATAGATTTAAGCATATTGAGATAGCCTGTTTTTGATACAACTTCATCAATAAAATCAACAAGTGGAATTGTGTTCACCTTTTCATTAAGCAAATCAAAAATTCCGGCAACATTTTTAAGCTGTACCGCCTTTTTTGATATAGGCGGATATTCACTCGCATTTCTCATTACTTCAATAGGAGAAATCTGTAAATCACGGCATATCTCTTCTATAAGTGAAACAGTTGCATCACCGATTCCCCTTTTTGGTTCATTTACAATTCTTTTGAATCTAAGCATATCAAAAGGGTTGTTTATAACATTAAGATATGCTGTAATATCTTTTATTTCCTTACGGTCAAAGAATCTCATACCGCCAAAAATCTTATAAGGAATGTTATTCTTTACAAGACACTTTTCTATATTATTTGACTGTGCATTCATTCTATACAGAATAGCATTGTTATTATATCTGTTATCTTTTTTGAAGCTGGATTTTATCTGATTTACAACAAATTCTGATTCATCATTTTCATCAAGTGATTTATACCATATGATTCTGTTGCCTTCAGCTGAATCAGTCCAGAGAGTTTTTGACTTTCTCTGATTATTATTTCTTATAAGAGAATTTGCAACGTTGAGAATATTCTTTGTCGAACGATAATTCTGTTCAAGTCTTATAGTTACTGTATTTTTAAACTGCTCTTCAAAATTGAGAATATTTTTAATGTCTGCCCCTCTGAACTTATAAATGCTTTGGTCGTCATCACCTACAACACATATATTCTGATGACCTGATGAAAGAAGTGATACAAATTTAAACTGTGCATAGTTGGTATCCTGATATTCGTCAACCATAATATATTTATATATGTTTCTGTAATATTCAAGCACATCAGGACAGGACTCAAAAAGCATAACAGCAAAAAGAATAATATCATCAAAATCCAAAGCGTTAGCCTCTTTCATTCTCATCTGATAGCTGGCATATATTCTTGCAACAGTCTTTGAACGATAATTACTGCCGGCATTATCAAGAACCTGTTTTGGTGATTCAAGTTTATTTTTGGCAGAACTTATCTCTGAAAGCATCGACTTAGGCGGAAAATTCTTTTCCGGTATTTCAAGCTCTGCCATAACTGACTTAATCATTCTCTGACTGTCATCTGAATCATAAATAGTAAAGTTTCTGTCAAAGCCAAGACGGTCTATATTTCTTCTCAAAATTCTAACACAGGCAGAATGAAATGTTGATGCATTCACATTCAGACCGTCTTGTCCGAGTTTGAGTTCAAGACGCTTTTTCAATTCTCCGGCAGCTTTATTTGTAAAAGTAATAGCAAGTATATTTTTAGGATTGACTGGTGAAACGGCAATAGCATCACGTAACTGGTCTTCATTTATATTGATGCCTTTAAGATATGATTCAACAATTTTTTCATCATAAATATTTCCGGAGGATTCATCATTATAAGCATCTCCGAATTTTATAAGATTTATAATTCTGTTAATCAAAACCGTGGTTTTTCCACTTCCTGCTCCTGCAAGTATAAGCAGAGGGCCTTTTACCTGAAATACGGCTTTTCTCTGCATCTCGTTCAGACCTGAAAAATATTTTTCAAGAGCCTTTCTTTTTAAATTGATAAAAGATTCATTTTTCATATTATTATTACCCCATTCAAAAATATAATTTTTGTGACATAATTTACGCCTTCAGAGGTGGTGGCGTTTTTAAAAAATTAAATGTTTTTCATTCGGCAGTTAACACAACAGTATCTATTATATCATATTTTTTGCGTTATGCAAATACCTTACAATTTATTTTTTATTATAACATATTTTTTTGTTTCAATCCACGTGATTCTACATGACATAGAATAAAAAGCACTCTTCTATGTATTATAGTATACCACATTATTTTTATAATGTCAAAGACTATATTATATTGCTTCGGAGCATAAGAATTCAAAATTATGAATTATAATTCCTATTGACTTTTTACTGTAATATAGTGTATAATAAAGACATATTAAAAAATGAAAGGAATGACCTATTTTATGGAATACACATATGTGCCGAGCGGAGTTTGCTCAAGAATGATTACTTTTGAAGTTGAAAATGAAATTGTTTCAAATGTAAAGTTCATAGGTGGATGTAACGGAAATCTCAAAGGACTTGCAAGTCTTGCAGAAGGAATGAATATTCATGATGTAATCGAAAAACTTGAAGGAATCAAATGTGGTATGAAACAGACTTCCTGTCCTGACCAGTTTTCACAGGCTCTTAAACAAGCATTATAAAAAATGCATCTGAACCTAATACACATTTTAATTGTTCTTCTTTTTATTCTTCTTGCATTATTTATCGCCCCTTTTTTTGCAGGTATATTCAACATGGGAAATATTGCCGGAATAATTATGACATCTGCTTTGATTTTCGTATCTTTAAAATACAGATGGATTTATGGTTCTGTCATTGTTCCTTTAAAAAATACTCTTTCAGGCAGAATCATTCTGAGCCTGTCGGGTATATTATTAATAGCAGGAATATCAGTTCTAATTATAATAAATTGCTTTATGATATCAAATCTTAATAACAAACCCAGAAATGCAAATTCAACAGTAATAGTCCTCGGCTGTAAAGTAAAAGGGACAAGCCCCTCACTTATGCTTAGAAGACGACTGGATTCTGCTTATAAATATCTGTCCGAAAATCCCAAAGTGAAAGTCATTGTTTCAGGCGGAAAAGGTTCTGATGAAAAAATAAGCGAGGCTGAATGTATGTCAGATTATCTTATTCAAAAAGGCATATCACCTGACAGAATCTTTAAAGAAGACAAATCCACATCAACATCTGAAAATCTCAGGTTTTCAAAAGATATTATAGATAAATACAATCTTTCAAATAATATAACTATAGTTACTGACGGATACCACCAGACAAGAGCCAGAATGATTGCAGAAAAAATCGGATATGATAATATTACCAGCATTTCTGCTCCTACTTCACAATGGCTTATACCTACTTATTGGGTAAGAGAATGGTTTGGGATAATCCAGCAGTTCTGTATAAATATTTTCTGATTTCAAACGGATACTATATGTGTCCGTTTTTTCTTTTTTCTTTTTACTTTTATCCTTGATTTTTTTATGTTGTAATGATATAATAGAAATCGTGAAACAATATAATACAGGAGTGATTAAAAAAAATGAGTGCGAATTTTCATACATCTCAAATTAATAAAATAGTAAGTGAAGTAAAAAAAGCTGTTATCGGAAAAGATACGGTTATAGTCAAAACTCTCCTTGCAATGCTCTGTAAAGGTCATATACTGATAGAAGACATACCAGGGGTAGGAAAAACTACTCTTGCCCTTGCATTTTCAAAAGCTCTCGGTCTTAAACATAACAGAATGCAGTTTACACCTGATGTTCTCCCGTCAGATGTCACGGGTTTCAACGTCTATAATAAGCTGAAAGGAAGTTTTGAATTCAAGGAAGGTTCAGCATTCTGCAATCTGTTTCTTGCGGACGAGATAAACAGAACTTCAAGTAAAACACAATCAGCTCTTCTTGAACTTATGGAAGAAAAAAATATTACTGTTGACGGAGTTACTTACAAGCTCCCTGAACCTTATACAGTCATTGCTACACAGAATCCGGTAGGCTCTGCCGGAACACATCTGCTTCCGGAATCACAGCTTGACCGTTTTATGATAAAATTAAGTATGGGCTATCCGACTATAGACGGTGAAGTTGCAATTCTGAAAGCTAAATATAATTCAAATCCTTTGAGCTATGTACAACAGGCAGTTAATACTGATATGCTTCTTGAAATTCAGGAAGCAGTCACAAATGTATACATAGATGACAAAATATATTTATATATTGTAAGCATCGCCAATGCAACAAGAAATCATCCGCTTATAAAACTTGGAATAAGTCCGAGGGGTACTCTTGCACTTATGAATATATCAAAAGGCATAGCTCTTGCTATGGGACGTGATTATGTAATACCTGATGATGTAAGCTATATATGCAGTGATGTATTTGCACACAGAATAGTTTTGAATTCAAAGGCAAAGCTTAATGAAAAAACTGCTGACGAAATAATAATCGATATCCTCAAATCAGAACCCGTTCCGAAAATTATAGGCGGTAAGTAATTATGATAATGATGAAACTGCTTTTCCTGATTCTTATAATTGCCTGCATATTTTTCAGAATTCTTTATATATGGAACTTCTCAATTGCATTGCTTGCCATAGTATGTACAATTCTGTTTTTCTGTTTTATTATGGTTCTGAGCTTGAAACACAGTATAAAAATAAATCTTTCAGTATCAGAAAACAATGCTGAAAAGAATACACCTTTTAATGTAACACTGAACGTCATAAATAAAAGTATTTTTCCGGTTGCAAAGGCAGAAGCTTTTATATCATATCAGAATACAATAAACGGTGATATAAATGAAATTGAACTTTACTTTCCGATACAGGCTAGAAATGCACAGAAGATAGATTTCCAGCTTACTTCAAAATTCTGCGGAAAAATAAAAGTTCACAGTAACTTCATTATAATATATGATCCCATAAGACTTTTTAAAGCAAAAATAGCCAAAAACATTGAAACGGAAATAAATATACTTCCTTTATTCCACGAAGTAAACGGATATATAAACGACTCCTGCTATATAGATGACGAAAGCACTATGTTTTCTCAGGTAAAATCAGGTGATGACCCCTCGGAAGTGTTTGACTTCCACGAATATCACGAGGGTGACAAGCCTACACTCATACACTGGAAACTAAGTTCAAAAAAAGATGAATTCATAGTAAAAGAACTTAGTCTGCCTATAAATGAAAAAATAATGCTCTTTCCGGATATCCGGTGTTATGAATCTTCTGAATACACACTGCCAGTTTTTGATACCATTATGGAAAGTTTTATGTCCGTTTCACTGTTTCTTCTTGAAAATCATCATCCGCATTTTACAATAATATATGACAGCAAAATGAAAAGTTTCAATGAAATCTATATTAATGATGTGAAAACATTATATGAAATCATTCTTAACGCAATAAATAATGCTGATATAAAATGTAAGGAAAATCCGGTCGAAAAATTCTTTGAAGAATATCACGAAATATCCTGCTCCTCATTTACTCTCATAACCCACGAACTTGACAGAGAAATAATAAACTGTTTTGAACAAGGTATTTCATCAGAAATCAAAAATATAATATATGTCACCTCAAACAATGAAGAAAAGGATAATATTCCCTGTTTTGAAAATATAAATCTTATAACTGTCTCTGCCGGAAAAGTCAAATCTTCACTTAATGGAATAGAACTTTAAAGGGAGGCAGATAAAATGAAAAAAGAAGTAAAAAATATAAGCGGAATAAAAATAAATGATAGTATAAAGATGTCTGTCAAGAAAAAAAGAAGAAATTTCCGTGAATTTGAAGCACTGATTATTGCATACTGCGGATTTGCTGGAATCATAATGTTCTTTTTAAGTACTTTTGATATTCCTTTTGACCAGAATTCCATTTTAATATCCTCAATAATTTTTTCTGTCTTGTATGGCATAATAAGTACATTAAAAGGAAAAACGGCTCTTGTTTTTTTCCCCTCAAGTCTTCTGATATTTCTTGCCGGAATACTGAAATACTATGAACAGATTAAAACAGGTTTCTGTCTTGTATTCAATATAATGTACAAAAGGCTCACAGATACAGGTATAAACTATTTCAAATCAATAAGCCCTATAAATTCCCAGTATAATGTAACACTGTTTATGATATTTATAATATGGCTTCTTGCATTTATTATATTCTTCTTTACAGTTTACAGACCAAATATACTGATTATACTTGCATCAACTTTTCCTGTAATTGAAATATGCCTTTATTATGGAATAGAAGTCCCAATATTATGGACTTCCCTTATGATTGGTTATTGGCTTGCAGTGCTTTCAGTATGTCTTACCGATATAGGTGAATACTATGGCGGTGGCGGTGGATTTACAAGAAAAGATGATACTTTCTTTCCAAAACGTAAAATGAAATTCAAAGTAACTGAAAAATGTGGTGTACTCATAATTCTTATTACGCTGGTTACATCATTTGCATCTCAGAGCATTATCGATATAACGGGATATGAAAGAACAGACAAAATAAAAGAACAAAGACGTGAACTTAAAACCGCCATAAATTCATTTTCACTTGAAGATTTGACAACAAGTATATCAGATATAATAGAACCTCTGGGTATTTCTCTGGAATATCAGGACAACAGACTCGGAAAATATAATAAAATCTCTTATAAGGGAAAGACAGATTTAATTCTGACTCTTGATACACTTCCGGAAAATGCCCTGTATCTTAAAGGATTTACAGCATCAACTTATAACAATAATGAATGGTTTGAACTGGATAATGATAAATATGACAGTTTAAATGAAATGTTTGAAAAATATAATATATATCCCCAACAGATACCTTTTTTTGTAAACTCCAAACTATATAGTACCAATACAAACAAGATAAAAATAGCTTCACAGAAAAAAAGTAATAAATTCTATGTTCCTTATGGCGTAATGCCAGAAGAAAGCTTTTCATTTAAAAATGACAATACCATAAAAAGAAAAAAAGAAAAAAAATACTCCTTTGAATTTTCAATGCCGGATATCTATTATATATCCGAAAATCTCCAGCTTACCGGCAAAAACCGTATTGACCTTGATTATTATCATAGTTTTACTGATGAACAGAATCAGACCATATATGATTTCTGTAATGAATATGAAAACGGCAGAATGATGAGTAATATCAGCAGTCTGCCTGTACTTACGGATTATGATGCTATGATGAATATGCTTATTGAAAATAAATACAGGGATTTTGTATATGAAAATTATCTCAGCTATCCGGATAGTGAAGAATTTCAGGAAATCTATAATGAATACTCTGATATTCTTGAAAATGCATCTGTTTCAAGTGCTTTTGAAAGAATCGATACTCTACAGCAACTGAAAAACAAAATGAATCAGAATGTATCATATACCCTTGAACCCGGTAAAACACCTTCAACAAGGGATTTTGTAAACTACTTCCTGCTTGAAAACAAAAAAGGATATTGCGTTCACTATGCAACAGCCGGCGTACTTCTTGCACGTATGGCAGGAATTCCTGCAAGATACGCTACAGGATATATATCTGTAACAGATGATTACAATGAGGCTACAAGAAATATTGCAGACAGTTCGTATACTGTAAAAATTGAGGATAAACGTTCCCACGCTTGGGCTGAAATATATCTTGATGGATATGGCTGGATTCCTTTTGAATTTACTGCCGGATATTCTAACAATTCAATAGCATCGGAAAATCCTGAAAGTACTGAAACTACTGCCGTTACAAATGTTACTTCAACAACACAGACCAGAACTACTACTGTATCACATATAAACTCTGGTTCTTCAAAAAATACAAAAAATTCAAATACTATAGTATCAAGATTAAATACAACTTCTTTAGTATCCACAACTATAATCACTACAATATCTGGCAACAGTTCACATTCCGGAAAACGTTTCATCAATATGACAGATTATAGTATATATCCTGAAATTTTTGTGATGATTTCCATTTTGATATTGATTTTTGTAAGAAGATGGATTATAATAACAGTAAGGAAAAGAAGACTTTATTCCGGAAATGTAAATCCTAAAAAACGTGTGCTGAATAATTATAAGTATGTTATAAAGCTTTTCAGTTATATGAACGTAAAACAGGAAAATTTACAGTACAATGAATTTGCTGATAATATTGAAGCAATGTTTGCCGACATACTGTTCAAAAACGGAAACTTCAACAGTTTCAGTGAGATTGTTCTTAAATGTTCATTTAGCAACTACTCTCCTGACAAAAAGGAACTTGAATTCATATCGGCATTCTCAAAGGAAACTGCATTGAAAATATATAAAAAATCCGGTATAATAAGAAAAATTTATTTAAAATTCTTTTCTGCTCTGATATAAAATAAAAGGAGGCAAAAAAATGAATATCAAAAACTTTCGCTACAGCTTTGAGGCACTTATTATAATCCTTGGTGTTATAATTCTTATAAATCCTATGGTAATCAATACTGTATTCAATGTACTGGGTTTATCAATTATTCTATATAATGTCATAAAATTTCTTCTTGGGAAAAGCGGTAGGGCTTTTGAATATCCTATGCCGAATTTCATAAGTGGTATATTGCTTGGTGCTTTAGTTATGATAATACCCCATATGGTAGGATTCGGCATACCTCTTGTACTTGGATGCTTTGTGCTTTATAACGGCATAGAAAGACTTGTACAGGCGTGGCAGATTAAACAACAAGGTGGTAAATATTTAACACCTGTTGTTATAGGAGCTGTATTTACCATTGTCGGAGTGGTAGTGATTATAAATCCATTCAGAACATCAGCATTTCTTTTCAGACTTCTTGGTCTGGTACTTGCCGGTTCAGGAGTTTTGAAAATTGCATCTGATGTAAAAACAAGAAAACAGAATGAAGATATTATACCTGATATTATTGAAGGTAAAATACACAAAGATTAATTGTTAATTCATAATTAAGAATGCATAATTATGAATTTTAATCTCAGATAAAATTTAAGGCGATTCAGAAATCTGAACCGCCTTGTTTTTTTATATTAAGAATGTATAATTATGAATTATATTTTTTTATTCTGTTTATGATGGTGTGTATTATTATTTCGAGAACTCCGAAAGCAAGCAGTGCTATTTCAAAGACAGTGAATGAATCAGTAATTCTGTACATAAAAGTTGTAAATGCTGTAAATATTTGCTCCTGCTTTATAACAAAGGCATCAAAGTAATCAGATGATGTTATATATACGCAGGGAACAAGTCCTATAATTCCGGATATTATAAATGATATGCCTAACCAGTATAATATGTCCCTGATATTCTTAATACATAACAGCAGGAGCATTATAATACATATAATGTCAGCAATTACAAATAAATAAGTGAGCTTTTCAAGATAACCTATATACCTTCTTACCTGATTAAATACCCCTCTGTCATAAAGAGTATCGGTCTTGAATATATCCGCAGAACTGTTAATTATCTTATGTGCAGTATCTATTTCCTTTTTCAACTTGTCATTATATGATGAATCTTTAATATAACCATTTTCGTCAGCATAATTTTCAAAGAAATTCGTTATACTGGCATCAAGAGCATCAAAATCAATGTCCTTTGAATACTCCGACTGATTTTTTACATATAAAAATGCATTTGAAATACGGTTTTTTATTATATCATCAAGCCATTCCTGAGATATGCTGTTCATATAGACTTCCGGAGGTATTCCAGTAGAGTTATATTTTTCATTGAAAGTTTTTTCAATATAGTTTCTGGTTTTTGATGTCAGGTCTTTTTCATCAATAATTTTTATGCAGGTATTTTCATTCAGTATAACTTTATTGGAAATAATACATATACCTGTACCGAGCATTGAGAAAACAAGAATTATTGCAATCAGAACACAGGGAATATAAGTCTTTTTGTTTTTCATTTTTTTTACTGTTCCCCTTTCTGACCATCTTCAGAATTTATATAGAATTTCTTGTCAACTACCTTGCATACTGCACCGATACGCAAATCAGATGCTCCCAGAACATCAGGCTTGCAGGTATATAGCGTCAGAACTTCTTCATCTTTAGGGATTATATATTTTTTATTGGATTTCTTAAACTCAACGGTTTCTGTTACTTCATAAGTAAAAATACCATAGTTTGTAGCTACTTCTACTTTATCACCAGATTCAAGTTTTTCAAGTTCTGAAAAAAATGTATTTACATGTGCTGATATTACGGCATTTCCGATTTCTCCAATAAGCATAGAACTTGAACTCTGACAAGCTCCCCTTTCGAAAAGTTCAGAATTGCTTCCCCAGTATACAGGCACGTCAAGTTCAAATTTATCACTTGAAATTATGGCAAACTGTTCACCGAAACTTGGTCGGATTACTTTTCCTGTTTCAGAAAATTCCTTATCATATTCAACTTTGATTTCATTTTCCTTTATATTCAGACCTGCTGTAATTCCGTTTGTATCTGGTATAGTTTTAAGACTGTCCATAAATGCAAGATTAAGATAAGTTGATATTTTATTATAAGGCTTTATAACTGCGACTATTGTTATACCAAGGCATATAATCAATATAAATATCGGAGTAAGAACAGAAATCAGCAAACGTCCTGACTTTTTACTTTCATTTTTTTTATCTTCATTCATATTTTTCTATCGTCCTTTAAAATTTTTCTGAAAATAAAATATATTCCAGCTGATGAGATTGCTATTCCAGCTGATACAAGTGCAAAAAGCATTCTGTAGTCATATCCTGTATCTTCAACTGTAGCACCTAATCCCGACTGGTCTACAAGAACACCATCATTATTTCTTACTGATACTGATATATTATCACCGTCTATATTGTCAACAGTCATATTAAGTCCCATTTGTTCACCAGCTTCAACAAAACGTGAAAGCAATTCAGTTTTATTATCCATAGGTAACTGTTTTATAATGCTGTTACGTTCTTCAGTCGTGAGATTTTCAATAAATCCTGCTCTTTCATTTTCCGGAAGCGATTGAACATAACTTACCTTATCATCTATAGACATATTTATAAAATCTGATGATGATATACCGCCCGACTGATTATCTGATGACGAATCAGAATTATTATTATCAGTATCACCGATTACAGGGTCAGGATTTGAATCGGAAGTTAAATCCGAATCAGAAACCGAGTCAGGATTTGAATCAGGAACTGAACTGCTATCAGGATTTTGCGGAGTGTCAGTTATACCGAAATATTGTTTTATAACTAAATCCGAATCAGTTCCATAGAGATGAAGAGTATTTATAGCTGTTTCAAAGTCTTCCGGGGTATAGGCATCAGGATTAGAATAATATGCATTATATGCCGACTGTATTATTGATTCCGATACTCCATAACTTCTTGCAACTTCTGCACAGTCATCAATAGTTGCACCGTTAGCGTTCAATGCCGTAAGAGACATACTGCATACTACTATAAAAGCAGATACAATGCTTTTAAGTTTAGTAAATTTTTTCATTTTTGGTTGTCCTCCATTTTATCTTTATATTCTTTCTGGAATCGCTTCCATATGACTATTATATCTTTATTTTAATCATAAGTCAAGTGGAAATATAAAAAAGCCTCCCCTTAAAGGGGAGGAAAGGATTTACATACGAAGTTCTGCACCTAATTCTGCGAGAGCTTTAAGTACCTTTTTCATAGCACTGTCAGCCTGTTCATCATTAAGAGTTCCGTCGTGTGAACGCATTACTATTGAATATGAAACGCTCTTTTTACCGTCAGCAATCTGCTTGCCCTTGTAAACATCAAAGAGAGTAACTTTTTCAAGTATCTTTCCTACAGCCTTTTTAATTGCAGACTCAAGCTTTGCAACAGGTATTTCATCATCACAAATTATGCTTAAATCTCTTGTAGTAGCTGGGAATTTAGGCAACGGCTGGTATTTTATATTATTATCAGCTGATTCTATAAGTTCTGGAATATTCAATTTTGCAACATATACTTTAGTATTGAAGCCATAATTTTCCTGAACATCCGGATGAACTTCACCAAGATAGCCAAGAGGTACATTGTTTTTAAGTATTACTGCACATCTTCCTGTATGAAGTGCAACAGTTTCATCAAAAGCATTGCATTCTGAAGCTCTTACATATTCAACATCTTTGATATTGAATGATTCAAGTATTTTTTCAACTGTACCCTTTATATCATAGAAATCTACATTATCGCCATACATTCCGAAAGTAAGTCTTTGCGGTTCATCAGGAAGAGGATTTCCCTCAACAGGTATATATTCCTTGCTTATCTCATAGAGCCTTGCAGAAGGATTTCTGTGACTGTAGTTCATTGAAAGAACTTCAAGCATTGATGGAAGTGTAGTTGTTCTCATAACGCTTGTATCTTCTCCGAGAGGATTTGAAATCTTTACTGTATTTCGGAGACTGCTTTCTTCAGGAAGATTGATTTTATCAAAATACTTAGGTGAAACAAATGAATATGTAGCTATTCCGTAATATCCAAGACTTACAATAATATTTTCAAGTTTCTTTATAAATTTCTGTTCAGGAGTGAGTTCTGCTGATGCAACACCCTTGAATTCTGTTGATGGTATATTGTTATATCCATATATTCTGGCAACCTCTTCTGCTATATCTGCTTTGCATTCTATATCAATTCTGAATGATGGTGCAATAACTTTTCCGTCCTGAACTTTAAAATCAAGTCTTTCAAGATAATCAATCATATCAGCTTCCGGAATATCAGTACCAAGGAAACTGTTAATCCATTCTGAATTGAATTCAACTGTTGCCGAAGTCTTATCTGTATAATTCTTATCAATTACAGTCCTTATTACTTCCCCTGCTCCGAGTTCTTCAACAAGCTGGAATGCTCTTTCAAGACAAGTCATACTTATCTGTGAATCAACACCCTTTTCATATCTCATAGATGCATCAGAACGCATACCGAGTTTCTTGGCTGTACGTCTTACCTGTACCGACTCAAAATATGCAGACTCAAAAACAACTGTTGTTGTATCGTCCATAATTCCGCTGTATTCTCCGCCCATTACTCCAGCTACTGCTACAGGTTTTGACTTATCGGCAATTACAAGCATCTCCGATGAAAGTTCACGTTCAACGCCGTCAAGAGTAGTTATTTTTTCACCGTCTACGGCATTTCTTACATTTATTTCAGAACCCTCAACATATCTGAGGTCAAAAGCGTGCATTGGCTGACCGTATTCAAGCATTACATAGTTTGTAATATCAACAAAGTTATTTATTGGTCTTACTCCGCTTGCTCTGAGTCTCTCACGCATCCATCTCGGAGAAGGTTCAATCTTTACATTCTTTACAATACCTGCACAATATCTCTGACACTTTTCTGTATTGTGAACTGTAACACCGAGAAGTTCATTAATATCTCCGTCAACACCCTTGAAAGATGGTACAGGAATATTAAGCGGAATATTGAATGTTGCTGATGTTTCTCTTGCAAGTCCTGTAACGCTGAGACAATCAGGACGGTTTGATGTGATTTCAAATTCAACAGAAGTATCATCAAGACCTATTGCTGACTGGATATCCTGTCCGATTTCGCATTCTTCCTGAATGATAAATATTCCGTCTTCAATTGCATAAGGGAAATCGTGCTTTGTAAGTCCAAGTTCCCCGAGAGAACAGAGCATACCATTACTTGCAACTCCTCTGAGTTTACCCTTTTTAATCTTGACACCGTTAGGGAGAACAGCACCGTCAAGAGCTACAGGAACAATATCATCTGCGTTTACATTTGACGCTCCTGTTACAATCTGTACAGGTTCATCTTTGCCGACTTCAACCTGACATACTACAAGGTGGTCAGAATTTTCGTGCGGTACTACCGAAAGAATCTTTCCGACTACTACATTTTTTATATCTGCACCTTCAACTTCAAAAGCTTCTACTTTTGAACCGCTCATTGTAAGAGCGTGACAGTAATCTTTTATCGGCATATCAGCTTTTACATAATCTGAAAGCCATTTCATTGACAAATTCATATCTTTTTTCCTTTCGACCTTATTTCATTTGCATCTTTCTGAAAATTTTCATCATATTCATAACAACATGTACATTTATCATTATTGCTTTCTATAATCAGAACTGTTCTAAAAATCTCACATCATTTTCATAAAGCAGACGTAAATCATTTATATCATATTTGCCCATTACCATTCTTTCAAGACCCATTCCGAAAGCAAATCCGGAATAAACACTGCTATCAATTCCACAGCCTTCAAGAACTTTCGGGTGAACCATTCCTGCACCAAGAAGTTCAATATATCCCTCGTCCTTGCACATTGAACAGCCCTTGCCACCACAGTTAAAACAGCTTATATCAACTTCACAGCTTGGTTCTGTAAACGGGAAGTGATGAGGTCTGAAACGAAGCTTGCAATCATTACCATAGATTTTTTTCATAAGAAGTTCAAGAGTTCCCTTTAAATCTGACATTGTTATGCCCTTATCAACTACAAGGCCTTCAATCTGATGGAATATCGGTGAATGAGTTGCATCTACTGCATCTGAACGGTAAACTCTGCCCGGAGATATAATTCTTATCGGCGGTTTCTGAGTCTCCATAACGTGAACCTGAACTGATGATGTCTGTGTACGGAGAAGTATATTATCACTAATATAAAAAGTATCTTGAGTATCTCTTGCAGGGTGGTCAGGCGGAAGATTGAGAGCTTCAAATACGTGATAATCGTCATCAACCTCAGGACCATCAGCAATGCTGAATCCCATACCCATAAATATATCCTTTATTTCGTTTTCAACTACGGTCATCGGATGAAGTTTTCCGAGAGACTGAACCTTTCCTGGAAGAGTAATATCGATTGACTCTGCCTTCATTTTTTCTGCCTTGGCATTTTCTTTAAGAATGGAGAGTTTTTCAGAAATAGCCCCTTCAATATCTGAACGCACCTTGTTTGCGAGCTGACCTATTACCGGTCTTTCATCAGCGGAAAGTTTACCCATCTGTTTGAGTATGGCAGTAAGTTCTCCTTTCTTTCCGAGATATTTTACTCTTAAATCGTCAAGCAACTTGATTTCCTTACAGGCGGAAAGTTCTTCTTTTGCAAGTGTCTCAATTTTTTCAAGCTGTTGTTTCATTTTATCACCTCATAAAATTAAAATTTAAAATAAATATAAAAAAGCCCTGTCCAACAGGACAAGACTTTTAAAAATCTTGCTTATAAACCACCCATTGAATAAGAGCCAACACCCTCTACCCTTTAACGCAGGATTTACGTCACCGACTACTGAAAAATTTTCACCAGTGCCACTCGCAGGCGAATTTCAGTATATTTCAAAATAAATCTGCTTTCAGCCCGTGACAGATTCTCTCTGAAAATTTCCGTATACTTACTTTCCCGTTCATTGTGTTATATTATGCTTTATATTATATCATCTTATAATTTATTTGTCAAGCACAAAAAACCATATTTTTGTATTGAAATTTTTCAGGATTTATGCTATCATATAATGTAATAATCTATAAAGAGGTGATTTTTTTGGACTGCTTTTCTGAACAGCTTTTAAAACGTGAAGAAACATCCGCTGACAGATTAAAGAAAACTCTTATATATGCCGGCGGAATAATAGTTGTCATCGGATTTCTTGCTATGGCGTTTTTTAATATGGGTTCTTCTGTTTCAGTGATAATGCTTGTACTTGCGATAGCTTTCGGATATGGATTATACTATATTTCGTCATCATTCTACGTTGAGTATGAGTATACATTTACAAACGGTGAACTTGATATAGCAAAAATCCTCGGCAAAAAAAAGAGAGTGGAGCTTTTATCCGCAGATGTAAGAAAATTCACAGAATTCGGAAAATATTCTGATGATATGCCGGATTCTTCTGATATTACCACTGTTATAAGCTCTGACAACATCGCTTCACACGAATATTATGCAGAATTTGAGTGTGAAAAATACGGCAAAACAAGACTTATATTTGCTCCGAATGAAACAATGCTTGAAAATATAATGAATTTTCTTCCGTATACTGTAAAAAGAAATATCAGATAAGTTTTTTCACAGCTTCCGGAAGTTCTGATATATCATTTATAATAATATCAGCAGTTTGAAGTTCTTCCGGCGAACCATATCCATATGCACAGCCAATGGATTTAATATTATTTTTGACGGCCGTTTCCATATCGTGGAAACGGTCGCCTATTATTATAAAGTCACCTGAATAATTATCCCTGAACTTTCTGAAAATTTCATATTTGGGAATAAATTCATAAGTCTCGGCACAGTAGACATCATCAGCATCAAAAAAACGATCAAGTCCGAAATTTCTTGAATGTCTTTCCTGATAACGTTCACGGCAATTGCTAAGGAATATAAGTTTATACCCCTGATTTTTAAGTTCCTGCAATACCTCTTCTGCACCCTCAAAAAGACAAGCATCACCGTTATCAAGATGTTTTGCCATTTCATTTCCTATAAATTTCCTGCCCTTTTCACGCCATTCAGGTTCAAGATTCGGCTGGAACATCTTCCACATATCATCACCGCTGAATCCGAGCCAGTAGCCTATTTCTTTACTGGTATATGATTTTTTTTCTATTTTGCCTTCTGACTCAAGATATTCACAGACTTTTCTGAAAGATGGTTCATATATTTTAAGGCAATTATGTATAGTGCCGTCATAATCAAAAACAAGATTCATTTATGCCTCGATTTCTCTTATAAGATTTACCATTTCAATCGCACCCAATGCACAGTCATAACCCTTATTGCCAGCCTTAGTTCCTGCACGTTCAATAGCCTGTTCGATAGTATCAGTAGTGAGAACGCCAAACATTACAGGTATATCACTATTTAATGATACAGTTGCGATTCCCTTTGAAACTTCACTGCATACATAATCATAATGTGATGTACTGCCTCTTATAACAGCTCCGAGACAGATTATTGCATCATATTTACCGCACTTCGCCATTTTTGATGCGATAAGCGGTATTTCAAAAGCTCCCGGAACCCACGCAACGTCAATTGAATTTTCATCAACGTTATGACGTTTAAGACCGTCAATTGCTCCGCCGAGAAGCTTTGATGTAATAAATTCATTAAAACGTGCAGCAACTATGCCCACTCTTATTTCCTTTGATATAAGATTTCCTTCATAAACTTTCATTTTTTAATACTCCCTTTATTTAATTTATAATTTATAATGCATAATTATGAATTCTTAATTATGAATTAATAATTGAGAATATGCCCCATTCTGTCCTGTTTGGTTTTGAGGTAGAACAAGTCATAAGCAGTAGCGTCCATCTGTATCGGAACACGTTCTTTTATTTCTATTCCATAACCGCTTAACTGATAAATCTTATCGGGATTGTTCGTAAGAAGTCTGAGAGTTTTAACACCCAAATCCCTGAGAATCTGAGCACCTATATAATATTCTCTCATATCGGGCGGAAAACCAAGTGCGACATTAGCATCAAGAGTATCCATTCCCTTGTCCTGAAGTTCGTAAGCACGGAGTTTGTTGATAAGTCCGATACCTCTACCCTCCTGTCGCATATAGAGGAGTATGCCCCTGCCCTCTTTTTCAATCTGGGTCATAGCTGACGCAAACTGCTGACCACAGTCACATCTTGCTGAGCCGAAAGCATCACCAGTAAGACATTCAGAATGAACTCTGCAAAGCAAGTCCTGACCGTCGCCTATATCACCTTTTACGAGTGCAACGTGATGTTCACCATTAAGCTTGTTTACATATCCGTAAGCCCTGAATTCACCGTACTTTGTAGGCATTTTCGTTACGGCAACTCTTTCTACAAGTATATCATGTATTTTCTTGTATTCCTGTATTGCCTTTATAGTTATGAACTTCATTCCCCATTCCTTTGACTTTTCTTGAAGTTCTTCAGCTCTCATCATAGTACCGTCATCACGCATTACCTCACAGCACAGACCGCATTCTTTCAGACCTGCAAGCTTCATCAAATCAACAGTAGCTTCTGTATGACCGTTTCTTTCAAGAACGCCATTTTTTTTTGACATAAGCGGAAACATATGCCCCGGTCGTCTAAAATCTTCCGGCTTTGACGAATCATCAACAACTTTTCTTGCTGTAAGACCTCTTTCTTCTGCTGAAATGCCTGTTGTTGTATCGACGTGGTCTATTGATACCGTAAAAGCAGTGCAGTGATTGTCAGTATTATCATATACCATCTGAGGAAACTTTAATTTCTTACAGTACTCCTCACTCATTGGCATACATATAAGACCTTTTGCGTACATTGCCATAAAGTTGACATTCTGTGTTGTGGCAAACTCCGCAGAACAAATCATATCACCTTCATTTTCTCTGTTTTCGTCATCAGTCACAAGGATTATTTTACCCTGTCTCAAATCTTCAAGGGCTTCCTCAACTGTATTATACTTGAATTCCAATGTTTTTCCCTGCCTTTTTGTTTAATATATTTTAAATTCAGAATCGTTTTCCTGAATTTTATCTATCAGTTTATCATTTTTAAATAATTTATATGCATCATCATTAGGACTTATCATATTCTGAAAAATCCCTCTTGCATAAATAGTACGGATTGTAAATTTTGAAAAGTCATCCGGAAAATATAACTTGTGCTTCTGCAAATCGGAAAATAATTTTTTCCACGCATCTTGATTATATTCCGGAAAGTTCCAGAGATTATAAGTCCTATTGTAGTTTATCCACTCCGAAACAGGCTTTTGCAGATATTTTTCAGTTGCCTTTATAACTGACTCAAGATTTTCATAATAAAAATAAAATGTCTCCTCACCTTCTTCGTATTCAAGCCAACCCGATGATATATAATCTATCTGCATTTTATTTTCACGTATATATACTCTTCTGCATATTCCCTGATATTCTGTCAGATAATCTCTTGATACTTCAACAAATCCCGAGCCTACCCTTATATATCTTTTTATTTCTTGAATATCCATATTGCTCTTCACATCCAATCCGATTATCAATTCATAATTATGAATTATCAAAATCCGTGTTTTGCAAGAAAATCCATAGTTATACCGGATTTTTCCGACTTATTTTCAAGACTTCCTGAAAAGTTTATAAATTTTTCGACATACTTCCCTATTATATCGTTTTCAAGATTCACAATATCTTTTACTTTTTTTTCGGACAATATTGTTTCCTGTTCAGTGTGCGGTATAATTGAAACGCTGAAATTATGGTTTTCAATTTTTGCAACAGTAAGACTTATACCGTCAATAGCAACAGAACCTTTTTCAATTATATACTTCATAATATTTTCAGAAGTATGTATTTTATACCATATGGCATTATCATCTTTTTTTATACTTATTATTTCTCCTGTACCGTCAATATGTCCGGAAACTATATGACCCCCAAAACGTCCATATGCTGGCATTGCACGTTCAAGATTTACTGAACTTCCAGTTTTAAGGCTTCCCAGCGATGAACGGCTGAAAGTTTCATTCATAACATCAGCCCTGAATGTCTTTCCGGAAAACTCCGTAACAGTAAGACATACTCCGTTTACTGCAATACTGTCACCGATGTGAATATCAGAAAATATTTTCTCTGCCTGTATTTCAAGATATGACTGTGAACCTTTTACAATTCTTGTGACTTTACCGATTTCTTCAACTATTCCGGTAAACATCTTTTCTTCACCTTACTTTCTATAAGAAAATCATCATTAATTCTCTTTATTTCTGAATCATAAAGCATAAAGGCATCATCAGGAAATGCAACACCTTTTCCGCCAACAGATGTTTTTGATGTACTTCCGCCGAAAATCTTAGGTGCAATATAAGTCTGTACTTTGCTGACTATACCGCTTTCAAGAGCTGACCAGTTAAGTTCACTTCCGCCTTCAAGAATAATGCTGTCAATTTCCAGTTCTCCGAGTCTGACCATAAGATTATTTAAATCAATATGACCATTTTTCATATCACTGACCACTATTTTACAGCCTCTTGATTTATATTGTGACTGTCTTTCCTCATCAGTGCAACAGGTAGCAATTATAGTTCTGATTTTATCAGCGGTGTTTAATATATTGCAGTCAAGAGGAGTTCTCAGATTAGTATCACATATTATTCGTATTGGATTTACTGTATCATCAAGAATATCAGCTCGGCAGTCAAGCATAGGATTATCATTTATTACCGTATTCACTCCGACCATAATTGCTGAATATCTGTGACGGTCAATATGCACATTTATACGTGATTTTTCGCCTGTAATCCATTTTGAATTACCAGTATAACAGGCGATTTTACCATCCATAGTCATTGCATACTTCATTATTACAAACGGCGTTTTTGTAGTGATATAGTGGAAAAATACTTCATTCAAAGCATCACATTTATCTTTTAATATTCCTGTATGTACTTCTATACCGTGATTTCTCAGTATCTCAACACCCTTTCCCGCTACAAGAGGATTGGGGTCTGACGAACCTATAAATACTCTTTTTATTTTGTTTTCTATTATTATATCAGTACAAGGCGGTGTTTTTCCATAATGACAGCAAGGTTCAAGAGTCACATACAAATCTGCTCCCTCAGCTGACTTCCCTAATGCAATACATTCAGCAAATGCATTTCTTTCAGCATGAAGCGAACCGTATTTTTGATGATAACCAGAAGCAATAATTTCACCGTCTTTTACTATCACAGCACCTACCATTGGATTAGGAGATACAAAGCCCATACCTCTTTTTGCAAGGTTCAATGCATATTTCATAAATTCACTCAAAAAAAATCTTCCTCCTGAAAACAAAAATGCCCCGATTTTCAAAAAAATCAGGGCATTTATTATGATTACACAATATTAGTTTACAATTTTATTCTATCAAAATTGACCTTCTCACGTCCGGACTATACCGTCGGTACTGGAATTACACCAGTTCGTGCCAAAGCTTGCGGACTTTTACCGCCGGTAGGGAGTTTCACCCTGCCCCGAAGATTATATATCATTATATCACTATATAATATGATTGTCAAGAGCTTTTATAATTATGAATTGAATTTTTCAGATTTCGTCCATTGTAGTATTATCATAATTCTGATTTGTATAATACATATCTTGATATTCTTTATTTATATCTCGTTGTGAATCTTTTTTCTGGTCTTCAAAACGTTCATTGAAATAAGGGAAACCCTTTGCTTGTTTCAGAATATTATATTTTCTGTTCAGTATCATAAACATTGGCAGACATATTAGTGATGCAAAACAGGATACTATATAAAAAATATACATTGTATAATTACTGTATATGTTAAAATTAAAATTTACAGCAGTAACCATAACTGCTATAACACACATTTTGACATCTTTTTTTGTACAGCCAGTTATTCCAAAGAAAAATGCAGTTCCTCTTATAATAATATCCAAAAAATAACTGAATGGTTTGGGGTGAAGTATAATCATTGCAACATCAAGAAGAAATATCGAAACATTTGCCAGAAGATATATTTTTCCCATAAAATTATACCTTTTCTGATATTTTTTCATCTGTATTTTACACCAAAACATATTTTCATAATTATTTCTCAACATATATCATCACTTCCCGTTTTATATAAAAATGTAACGTTTATATCATCATATGAATATTATAGAACATAGCCGTTTTATGTAATCAGACATCGGCTATATTCATAAGGATACCCGATTTTGTTATGTCTATTATGCCGTATGAAGGTTTTCTGCCATCTCTTGGAGATGATGCACTACCCGGATTCATAATATATACACCATCTTCATATTTCATAAATCGCTGATGTGTGTGACCATAAAGAATAATATCACAATTATTGCTTAAAGCTGATGATTTGAGAGTTTCAAGTCCATATTTGACATAATGATTATGACCGTGTACAGCAAATATTTTATGGCTTTCTTCAGTCCAAGAAGTAAATACATTAGGTTCACTGCAACCCATATCACAATTGCCCTTTACGTAAAAAAATCGGCTTTCAAGTTCAGGATATTTCTGAATCAGAGTATTGAATTCATATTTGCCATCACCAAGATGTATAAACATATCGGCATTCATATGCTTTCTTACTATACTTTCAAGAGCACAATAATTTCTATGGGTATCGGAACATACAATAATACGCATTACATTTCACCTCAGATTAATTCTATTTTATTACATTATACCATATAATGTAATGAAATGCAAGTATGAAAGGAGTTTTTTTATGAATAAAAATTCTATCAATCCTGACAGCATTAATGGTCTTTTAAATGTTGTAAGCAAAAAGCTTGGAGTATCTCCCGAAAAATTGAAAAAGGAACTCGAAGAGGGAAAGTTCGACAGTGCTATTGCAGGAATGAGCAAAAGTGATTCAATGAAATTTCAGCAGGCGGTAAAAAATCCGCAGATAGTTGAAAAGCTTATGAGTACTCCTCAGGCACAGGCTTTATATAACAAACTCTCCGGAAAATAATAATCAATATTTAAAGAAAGGGTCAGAAATTATGGATGATATGATGAATAAAATAGGGGAAATTCTTTCTGACCCTGAAAGCATTAAACAAATCACCGAACTAGCACAGATGTTTATGTCAGAAGCCGGAAACAGTTCCGAAAACAATAATGATACTCCGGTAAATCAGGAAAATCAAGTCTGTACAGATAATGCCCAAAGTTCAGACAACGGGCTGTTCTCCGGATTTGATTTAAGCAGTCTTTTAAAAATTCAGGAGGTTATGGGTGCAGTCTCCGGCAAAGATAAAAATGCGGAACTTCTCCTTGCACTCAAACCACATCTGAGTCCCGAAAAGCAGAAAAAAACTGATAAGGCTATAAAACTCCTGAAACTGCTTACTATATGGACTCTCTTGAAAGACAGTGGCATTTTGAAAGATTTATTTAATAATTTTTAATACATTTAGAGGTGTAAATAAATGGCGGTTTATGATAACAGACAATTCAGCAATATGAGAAATGATGCCATAAGAAGAAGCCGTGAAATGTACAGAAATTCTATGGTCAACACTTCGCATTACTCTCAGGGAGACAATTACAAGGAAAACAATATGCCGGATTCAGAAATTATACAAAAGCCAGAAAAAAAAGAAATCATAAATGAAAATAATAAAAATAATAATATAAATAATAACTATAATAATAAATCCATTATTCCGGACAGTCTTAGCAAACTGTTTGAAGGCGGTTTTGACAGTGACAAGCTTACTATTATAGCACTTATTATTATTCTTGCAAAAGAGGGGGCAGATATGAAACTTATTCTTGCTCTGGGATATATTTTGATATAACAAATACAATTATGAGGTGAAACATTTTGGAAAGTGAAAAGATTTTTTACATAATATGTGGTATAGTCAGTCTTCTGATGCTTGTTATATACATTTCAAGACGTAGAAGGTTTCTTTCATTTATATTTGGTTCTCTTGCAGGTATGACCGCACTTTTTCTTGTATGCAAATACGGTTCACAGATAGGGATAGAAATACCACTGAATATATTCAATTTCTGCGGAAGCGGTATTCTGGGAATACCGTTTGTAGTATTTCTTGCAATAATATGCAGATGAAAATATTGATTTCAGCATCAAAATATGATAAAATAGAATAAAATAAAATCAACGGAAGTGATGTTTTATGAATATACTTGATATTATATCAAAAGTCAAGCATAAACAATGCCTTATTAAAGATGAAATCTGTTTTTTCATAGAAAATTATACAAACGGAAATATTCCAGATTATCAGATGTCATCACTGCTTATGGCGATATGTCTCAACTCCCTGACCGACTGCGAAACATATCATCTGACAATGGCTATGCTTGAAAGCGGTAAAACTATTGACCTCTCAGGAATAAACGGCATTACTATTGACAAGCACAGTACAGGAGGTGTAGGAGACAAAACAAGTTTGATAATTGCACCAGCTTGTGCAGTATGTGGTGTATATGTGCCGAAAATGTCGGGAAGAGGTCTCGGACATACCGGAGGTACTATTGATAAACTCGAAAGCATTGAGGGCTACAGAACCAGTCTCGAATTTGAAGAATTTATCAGTATTGTTAACAAAACAGGCTTTTCAATAATATCACAGAATGAAAATCTCTGTCCGGCAGATAAAAAGATATATGATTTGAGAAACGCAACAGGTACTGTTGATAGTATTCCTCTGATAGCTTCAAGTATAATGAGTAAAAAACTCGCTGTATCTGCTGACTGTATTCTTCTTGATGTAAAATATGGTTCAGGTGCTTTTATGAAAACCAGACAGGAAGCTTTGAAACTTGCTGGATTAATGGAAAGTATCGGACAAATGGCAGGTAAAAAATGCAGATGTGATGTAACGGATATGAATTCTCCATTGGGTATGAACGTCGGAAATGCACTTGAAGTCAGGGAAGCTGTTGAAATACTTCAGGGAAAGAACAAGGGCAGTCTTTATAATCTCTGTGTACAGCTTACAGCGGATATGCTTGAACTCGCCGGCAAAGGAAATAATAAAGAATGTACTGAAATGGCTGAAAATGCAATAGATTCCGGAAAAGCCCTTGAAAAATTCCGTGAAACAATAATGCTTCACGGTGGCAATTACAAAATATGTGATGATGTTTCACTTCTTCCGTCTGCACAATACAGCTACGAAGTAAAGGCGGAATGTGACGGCATTATATCAGAAATAAACAGTGAGGAAATCGGTATGACTTCCCTGTTACTTGGTGCGGGAAGAATTACTAAAAATCAGACTCTTGATATGACTGCCGGCATAGTTTTTGATTGCCAGAAATATGACAATGTTCAGAAAGGTGACAGAATTATGACTCTTTATTCTTCAACAATATCCGACTTCTCCGAAATCTCAAGAAGAGCTTTGAACTCTATAAAAATTATGTGAATTTTTTAGATTTTACTTGACATTTGTAATATTATGTTATATAATGTATACAATATAAATTAAGAATGCAGAATTATGCATTATGAATTATTATTATTTCAGGAGGTTTTTTAAATGGGATTTTTCGATAAAATTAAAGATGTTGCCGGTAATGCTGGTGACGTAATAAGCAAAAGTGCCAGAAATGCATCTGACAGCACTAAAAAAATGGTTGAAAAAAATAAGCTCAAAAGTCAGATTTCCGGTCTTGAAAGAGATATTGAAAAAAAATACACTGAAATCGGTAAACAGTATTTTAAAATAAATTCTGCTAATCCTTCACCTGAATTTGCGGAAATGATTGACTTTATAACTGCTTCTCAGGAAAAAATTTCTGAACTCCAGAAGGAAATCGCTTCTATTGATAATAAATATTTATGTCCTGTATGCGGTGAAGGCATAGCTGAAAATTCAAAATTCTGTCCTTCCTGCGGTTCAAAGTTTGAAAAGCCTGATGAATCACCTGCACCTGCAAAAATTCTCTGTCCTAACTGCAACGCTGAAGTTGAAGCAGATGCAAAATTCTGTACTTCCTGCGGTGCTAATTTCAATAAGGATGACAATGCTGAAAGTTTCTCCGGCAATGATGTGGAAATTCTATAAAATAAGAAAAAGTTTACAGATTATATCACATTATGATTAGACATATTGTTAATGATGATAAAAAAGCAAAAAAGACCTTGACAAATCTGTTTTTATGATGTAGAATAGTTATATCAAGTCAATATTAAATTAATACTTAATTGAAACAAAGGCGTTTCGGTTGTAAAAAATTAAATTTACAGTCGAAATGCCTTTTTAAGTTTTTTTAAAGTTTTAAGGAGGATTTTATTATGATAGAAAAAAATCAGTCTGTAGCAGATTACTTTGGCTGTAATGTATTTAGTGATACTCTTATGAGAGAAAGACTTCCTAAGAATATTTATAAATCAGTTATGAAAACAAAGAAATTCGGTGTTGCTCTTGAACAGTCCGTTGCTGATGTTGTTGCAAATGCAATGAAGGACTGGGCAGTCGAAAAGGGTGCTACTCATTATACTCACTGGTTTCACCCTATGACTGGCGTTACTGCTGAAAAGCACGACTCATTTATATCTCCTACTCCTGACGGAAATATCATTCTCGAATTTTCAGGAAAAGAACTCGTAAAGGGTGAACCTGATGCATCTTCATTCCCTTCAGGCGGTCTGAGAGCTACTTTCGAAGCAAGAGGATATACAGCTTGGGACCCTACTTCAAATGCTTTCATAAAAGATGGCACTCTTTATATTCCTACAGCTTTCTGTTCATATACAGGAGAAATCCTCGACAAGAAAACTCCTCTTCTTCGTTCAATGGAAGTAGTAAGTGAGCAGGCTCTCAGAATTCTGAAACTTTTTGGAAATACTACTGCTACAAGAGTTACTACTACTGTAGGTCCTGAACAGGAATACTTCCTTGTTGATAAAAAATACTTCGACCAGAGAGAAGACCTCGTTATAACAGGCAGAACTCTTTTCGGTGCAAAGCCTCCAAAGGGTCAGGAACTTGAAGACCACTACTTCGGAAATATCAAGCAGAGAGTTTCTGACTATATGAAAGACCTTGACAAGGAACTCTGGAAACTCGGAATATTTGCAAAGACAAAACATAATGAAGTTGCTCCTGCTCAGCACGAACTTGCTCCAGTATTCACAACATCAAATATAGCTGCTGACCATAACCAGCTTACTATGGAAATTATGAAGAAAACTGCTCTTAAACATGGTCTTGTATGTCTTCTTCACGAAAAGCCTTTCGCAGGTGTAAACGGTTCAGGTAAACATAATAACTGGTCTATCTCATCAAATGACGGTCAGAACCTTCTCGACCCAGGCGATACTCCTCAGGATAATATGCAGTTCCTTACTTTCCTTTGTGCTATCATAAAGGCTGTTGACGAATATGCACCACTTCTCAGATTATCAGCTGCATCTGCCGGAAATGACCACAGACTCGGTGCTAACGAGGCTCCTCCTGCTGTAATCTCAATGTTCATAGGAAGTGAACTTGAAGGCGTTATTGAAGCTCTTGAAAACGGTACAGCTTACAAGTCAAACAGAAACGAAGAATTTGAAATTGGTGTTGATGCACTTCCTAACTTCCCTAAGGATTCAACAGATAGAAACAGAACTTCTCCTTTTGCATTCACAGGTAATAAATTTGAATTCAGAATGCTCGGTTCAGCTGATTCAATTTCCTGTACAAATACTATACTTAATACAATTGTTGCTCAGATTCTTGATGAATTTGCAACCGAGCTCGAAAAGGCTGATGACTTTGAAAAGGCTTTAAAGGAACTCCTTGTAAAGACTATCAAGAAACATAAGAGAATTATATTTAATGGCAACGGCTATTCTGATGAATGGCTTGAAGAGGCTGAAAAAAGAGGTCTTCCGAACCTCACTTCAACCGTTGATGCACTTCCAAAGTATACAGACAAGAAATATGTATCAATGTTTGAAAAATTCAAGGTTTACTCTGAAAAGGAAATCAAGTCAAGAACTGAAATCCTCCTTGAAAATTACAGCAAGGTTATAAATATTGAAGCTCTTACAATGCTTGACATCACTAAAAAACAAATTCTTCCTGCTTGCATTGCATACACAAAAACTCTTTGTGATTCTGCAATCTCCAAAAAAACTCTTGGCATTGATGAATCAGTAGAAAAGTTAATGGCATCAAAGCTCTCATCTCTTACAGCAGGAATTGTAAATGAAGTAAAGGCTCTCGATGAAAAAGTAATCTCTGCTCAGGATTGCAAAGAAGGTGAAGAAATGGCAAGATTCTATCACGATGAAGTATTCACTCAGATGCAAACTCTCAGAGCATCAGTTGATGAATGTGAAATGTGCGTACCTGAAAAAGACTGGCCACTTCCATCATATACAAAACTCCTTTTTACAGTTTGATAAATAAGCTTTCCTCATAATTATCCCCATATAAGACCACTGCTGTACTCGTTTACAGCGGTGGTTTTTTTATAATTCATAATTCTTAATTATGAATTAGTCCCACCCCTCCGTCACTTTGTGACATCTCCCCTGAAATAGGAGGCAAAAAAATGACAGTATAAAAATAACTCCTCATTTCCTGTGAAATGAGGAGCTTTTATTACCATACAAACGGTATCACTTTATACTTTACTTTCTTTTTATATTCAGCATAGCCATTTAATTCAGTTTCAAGGATTTTTTCTTCATTGCTAATCCTTTTTGCGATAAGAACAGGATAGGCAAGAAAAATTACAGCAGAAAATACAGAGCCAAGCACAAACGGCATAGAGAGAAACATAATGAGGGTCACACCGTACATAGGGTGGCGGACAATGCCATATAATCCGGTATCGATTACTTTCTGACCTTCCTGCACTTCCACCGTTCGGGATAAATAGGCATTCTCACGTAAAACCTCAGCATAAAGCATGTAGGACAGCAAGAATATAACCGCACCTGTCCAGGATACTGAGTCCGGCAGGATAATCCAGCCGTAACGGAAATTGAGTCCTGCCACTCCAAATCCCAGAATAAACATTATTCCACCGAATTTTATAATCAGGCTTTGTTCTGACTGCTGTTCTCTGACGTTCAGACGTTTTTCCAACAGCTCCGGACTTTTAAACATCATAACAATTCCGACCAGAAACATAGGAACAAACAATATACCCATAAAAAGCCAGGCATTCCAGTAATCCAGTGTTCCGGCAGGTAAAAACAGTAACAGACCTACTATAATCATACCAAATGAAAATTTTAATATTGCCTGACAAAATAATTTCCTCGTCATTTCATTCCCCCTGACTGCACTCTGCCGTTTATAATAGCAATAATTACTTTCTGTTTTCCTTGTTTTCAAGTGACGCTCTTATGAAATCAGCAAAAAGCTTGTGAGGTTTATTAGGTCTTGATTTGAATTCAGGATGGAACTGTACGCCCACAAACCACGGGTGATTCTTTACTTCAACTATTTCAACAAGACGTTCATCAGGTGAAAGACCCACTATTGAAAGACCATTTTCAGAAAGCTTTGTACGGTATTCATTATTGAATTCATAGCGGTGACGGTGACGTTCATAAATAAGTGAACTGCCATATATATTTCTTACAAGTGAATCGTCTGCAAGCTTACAAGGATATAATCCGAGACGCATTGTACCGCCCTTATTTGTTATATCTTTCTGGTCGTCCATAATATCAATTACATTGTGAAGACCTTCCGGAGTGAATTCTGACGAGTTAGCATCTTCCAGACCGATACTTCTCGCAAATTCAACAACTGCCATCTGCATACCAAGACATATACCGAAAAGCGGAATATTATTTACTCTTGCATAATGTATAGCCTCAATCATACCTTCAATGCCTCTGTCACCGAATCCGCCCGGTACTATTATACCATCACAGCAAGAAAGCATCTTGTCCACAGTTTCAGGATTTATTTCTTCTGAATTAATCCAAAGTATCTCAACATTGGCATCATTGTTTATTCCACCGTGACGGAGTGCCTCTGCTACTGAAAGATATGCGTCAGGAAGTGCAACATATTTTCCTACAAGTCCGATTGTCACATTTTTATGTGCGTTCTTCTGACGTTCAACCATAGCAGTCCATTCAGATAAATCAGGCTTTCTCGGGTCGAGTTTAAGATGATGACATACACATTCAGCAAGTCCTTCTTCTTCGAGCCAAAGTGGTACTTCGTAGAGAGATGGTGCGGTCATATTTTGAATAATATCTTCCTTGCGAACATTACAGAAAAGACTTATTTTTTCAGCCATATCCTTAGGTATTTCAAGTTCAGTTCTGCATACTATTACATTAGGCTGTATACCTATTGAAAGTAGTTCCTTTACAGAATGCTGTGTAGGCTTTGATTTAAGCTCGTTTGAACCCGATATGAACGGAAGCAGTGTAACGTGGATATACATAGCGTTTTCACGTCCTACTTCTCCGACAAACTGTCTTATAGCTTCAAGGAATGGTGTACTTTCAATATCACCTACAGTTCCGCCGATTTCTGTTATAACAACATCTGTTGATGTTTCTTTTCCTACACGGTAAATACGCTGTTTGATTTCATTTGTTATATGTGGGATAACCTGAACAGTTCCACCGAGATAATCACCGTGTCTTTCTTTATTAAGAACAGTCCAGTATATTTTTCCGGTAGTGATATTTGAATTTACAGAAAGATTCTCATCTACAAAACGTTCATAGTGACCTAAATCGAGGTCTGTTTCAGCACCATCATCAGTAACGAAAACTTCACCGTGCTGATAAGGGCTCATAGTTCCGGGGTCAACATTTATATAAGGGTCAAATTTCTGGATAGTGACTTTATATCCTCTTGCTTTTAGAAGACGACCAAGAGAAGCTGCTGTAATTCCCTTGCCTAATCCTGAAACAACTCCGCCAGTAACAAAAATATACTTAATCGACATAAAAATAATTCCTCCGCATCTTGATAAATTACAATAATCATTAAAAAAACATATCAATATCTATTTTACTATTTTTTCAGTCAAAATGCAATAGGAAATCACACTTTTTTTATAAAGAAGACTTATTTTAATTTTTAAACAAAAAATATTTTTTAATTTTTCCGATTTCCGTTGACTATTTCCGTAGTTTATGATAAAATTATTTTTGATGCATAATATTATAATAATTTCCGACAATCTGAAAAGGAGGATTTTTTCTACATGGCGAAAAATAAAGATTTCAACTATATATGGACTGATAAAAAACGTACAATATTCGGACTGCCAATTTCTTTTACCAGATATTTTCTTACAGAAAAAAAACTTATTGTAAGAACCGGATTTCTTAATATCACTGAACTTGAAACTGAACTCTATAAAATATGTGACAAAAAACTTACTCTTTCACTCGGACAGCGTATTGTCAACTGCGGTTCAATCACAATATTCAGCAGAGATACTGATACACCTACATTTGTAATAAAAAGTGTAAAAAATCCACGAAAAGTCTCCGAACTTCTGGAACAGTATGCCGATGCACAGCGTGACAAGTATGGCACAAGAGGACGTGACCTTCTAAATATCGATGATTCGGATAATGATTAATAGCAAAGCGAGGTTTTTTTAATAATGCTTACATTTATAACTGAAAAACAATCCTGCTGGGAAAGACTTAAAGCAGAAAAACGTCCAATTTTTATGTATGGTATGGGTGATGGTGCTTTAAAGATTATGTCAGTATTCAGGGAAAAAAATATCACTCTTTCCGGTATTTTTGCAAGCGATGAATTTGTAAGGGGTCACTCTTTTCAGGGATACCGTGTACACAGTCTTTCAGAAATAGAAGATTATGTAAGTGACTTTGTAATAGTTCTTGCATTCGCTGCGGGATATCAGTCACTTGTTGATAAAATTCACGAAATTGCTTCAAAACATCCCCTTTATGTTCCTGATGTTCCTGTTGTCGGAGAAGGACTTTTTACTTATGAATACTGCTGTGAAAATGCAGAGGAAATTCAAAAAGTATATGATATGCTCGCTGATGATTTTTCAAGAAAAGTATATGCAAACATAATCAATTTCAAAATAAGCGGAAAAATTGAATACCTTTCAGCAGTAACTACTCCGAAATCCGAAATATATAAAAAAATAGTAAAACCCGGACTTAATGAACTTTATGTTGATTTGGGTGCTTATAACGGCGACACTATAGAAGAATTTCTGGATTATACAAGGGGCAGATATTTAGGAATATACGCTCTTGAACCGGACAGAAAAAATTTCAAGAAATTATGCAAACGCACTAATGATATGAAACACGTATTTGCTTATAACTGTGCGGTGTGGTGCAAGGATACTGAACTTCCTTTTGCAACAAAAGCCGGAAGACAATCTTCTGTATCTGCAAACGGTGGTACTCTCATAGAAGCCCGTTCAGTAGACAGTATTCTTGGTGGTCAGGCAGCAACTCTTATCAAAATGGACGTTGAGGGCTCTGAACGTGAAGCGATATGGGGTTCTGCACAGACTATCGCACATTACCGTCCGAAACTTATGGTGTCTCTCTATCACCGCAATGAAGATATATTCAAACTTCCATTGCTGATAAAAAGCCTTAATCCTGAGTACCAGCTTTATATAAGACATCAGCTCTATATTCCAGCGTGGGAAACAAATTTATATGCCATATAAAAAAGCCGTGCATAAAAGCACGGTCTTTTTTTATAATGCATAATTAAGAATTCATAATTATGAATTATGCATTGCGATTAAATGTTTTCTGAAATTTCAGCAAGGTTTTTTATACATTTTTCAAAATATACACCATTCATATAATTTTCCGGTATAGGTAAGGTTGCTTCGATACAGTCAGCAGTAAAATTGACTGCTATATCAAGAGACTTCTGCAATGATGCACCCTTAGCTACTGCTCCGGAAAACGCACTTGAAAATACATCACCCGTACCGTGAACATATGCATTTATATGATTTCTGAATGATGATGCAAAAGTATCAGTGCTTTTCTGATATGCGACAGCACCTTGATGAGTCCCATTTTTCTGTACACCGGTAATAACTGCTGTATCACATCCTAAATCGGTAAGCTTTACAAGACAGCTTTTTATAAAATCTTCATTGCCATTCTCAGCTTCTGCCTGAGCATATGGAATGTCAAGCATAAAAGAGGTCTCTGTCATATTCGGAAGAATTATATCTGCTTTTCCGCACAGTTTTTTCATACCGGAAATAAAATCATTCCCAAAACCAGCATATAATACGCCTTTATCTCCCATTACAGGGTCAACAATTATATAATTTTTTTCGGTTCTGAACATATCAAAGAAATCCGACATAAGCTCTACCTGCTTTACTGAACCCAGATAACCTGTATATACAGCATCAAATTCAAGTCCGAGAGATTTCCAGTGTTCAGAAACAGGCATAATATCATCAGTCAAATCCCTGAAAGTATATCCTGTAAAGCCTCCAGTATGAGTTGAAAGAACTGCCGTCGGTATTACTGACGTTTCTATTCCCATTGCGGAAATAATCGGCAGTGCTACTGTAAGGGAACATTTTCCGTAGCAGGATATATCCTGAATTGTAACTATTTTTTTCAAAAATTACACCTCTTAATTATATAAGTTTTCTTTCATCACAGTATTCGCATTCAAGAAGAGTATCACCATTGCTTCTGAAACTTTTCGGGAGATACGTTTCAGAATGAGTAATGCAGTGAGGATTGGAACAGCTTATACCCTCATAAACTCTTCCCTTAAGGATTTCAGAAGGATTCTGATTTTTGATTATTGTCATAATAAGAGCCATTCTTGCAAATACACCGTTCTTTGCCTGTTTGAAGTATAAAGCTCTAGGGTCTCTGTCGACTTCATTTGTAATTTCGTCAACTCTCGGCAATGGGTGAAGTACAACAAGGTCATATTTTGCGTGAGTCATCTTTTTTGTATCAAGTATATATGTATCTTTCTGGGAGAGATACTCTTCCTCACTTGCGAAACGTTCTTTCTGTATACGTGTCATATAAAGAACATCAAGAGTTCCGATAACTTCATCAAGTGATGAAACTTCCTCAAATGTACAGCCGTTAGCAAGTATGATGTCTTTTACATATGACGGAAGTTTGAGTTCAGGAGTCGAGATAAGAACAAATTTATTGTTATTGAAACAGCTCATAGCCTTACAGAGTGAATGAACAGTTCTGCCGTAAATCAAGTCACCACAAAGTCCTATTGTAAGATTATCAAGTCTGCCTTTTTCAACTTTGAGAGTAACAAGGTCAGTAAGAGTCTGTGTAGGGTGAAGATGACCGCCGTCGCCTGCATTTATTACCGGACAGCCTGCTGTAAGAGCCGCAGCCTTTGCCGCACCTGAAACAGGGTGTCTTATTACAAGAACATCAGAATAACTGCTTACAATCTTTGTAGTATCTTTGAGGGTCTCACCCTTTGATACTGATGATGTTGCAGGATTGTCAAATCCTATAATCCTACCGCCAAGTCTAAGCATCGCAGTCTGAAAAGACATCTGAGTTCTTGTTGACGGTTCATAAAAAAGTGTTGCCATAATCTTTCCATCACATTCGTGTGCATATTTTTCAGGATTTTTTCTTATATCTACTGCAAGGTCGGCAATACCGTTCCACCATTCAACAGGATAATCACTTAAATCAATAAGATGCTGATATTCAGAATACATAATGTAAAACCTCCAGAAAATTTTTTATTTTCCTATTTAATTTTAATTTATAATTACAGTACATTAGTACCGTTTATAATCATTTCAAATTTAACTCCCAAAAAGATTGATGCTTTTTTACACAACAACATTCTTTGAAGGAATATTTCAAAGTATTCAAGAACAGAAGATATATTTGTATCTATTTTAAGTTCAAGAATTATTGATGTATGTGCGTCATTGAACTTTACATCCGACATTTCAACGGCATAGTTTACACGATCGTGTATATCAAAAGTGAGAAAGTCGGAATTTCTTACCCTGCTTCTTCTTACATCGGTCTTATCCGCAATTATAAGAGCTGCGGAAATCGGGTCAAGTGGAAGACCCGTTCCCTCGTCGTGATTTCCTATAGCAGAAATTATTGAGCATATTTCACTTGCTGGCATACTCAGATTATCAAGAAGTCTGAATGCCATTACTGCTCCGCTCTGTGCGTGGTCAGCACGGTTTATGACATTACCTATATCGTGCATCATTCCGGCAATTCTTGCAAGTTCAGCAGTGCGTTCGTCATATCCGAGTTCAGTAAGAATCATACTTGCAGTCTGTGCAACCTTTTCAACGTGCGGAAAGGAATGTTCAGTATATCCCTGTGCTTTAAGAGCTTTGTCTGCACGTCTTATATACTCCATTATATCAGGATTCTGTTTGATGTATTTATATGTTACAATACTTGCCATATAATAAAACCTCCGATGATACAATTCTTAATTATAAATTAGTCAAATAAGTGCCGTTGTTTTCAAAGTAAACCTGATACCATATAAGGAAAATAAATACAGTCCAGATTTTTCTGCTGTTATCAGCTTTACTGTCTCTGTGTTCATCAAGGAGCTTTACAAGAAGTTCTGTATTAAAAAATTTCTTTGAGCTTTCGTTTTCAAAATAGGAACGTACTATATTATAATATTTATCCTCTTTAAGCCATACTCTTATCGGTACAGGAAAACCTAACTTTTTCTTTGCAGCGGTTTTGGCGGTCTGACTAGGAGTATCTTTCTTTGCAGCAAGACGCATTGCATATTTTGTAATATAAGGAGTATCTCCGTTTGATGAAGCTGTATGTGATACTCTATAACGGCGTGGAATTCTTTGTGCAAGTGACATAACCTGCTTATCAAGGAACGGTACACGGAGTTCAAGAGAGTTCGCCATACTCATCTTATCAGCTTTGAGAAGAATATCGCCTGCCATCCAGAGATGAAGGTCAAGATACTGCATTTTTGTTACATCATCTTTACCTTTTACATTATCATAGAAAGGCTTTGTAATTTCCATAGGGTCAGGAGCTTTTGTCTTTATTTTGAGAAGAGCTTTTCGCTGTTCAGGAGTAAACATATAGGCGTTACCAATAAATCTTTCCTCAACGTCCTTACCCTTTCTCACAAAGAAGTTCACGCCTCTTTTAGCAGGAAGTTTCTGTGCTATATTTCCGATACCCCTTTTAATAGCTCTCGGGAGTCTGTCATAAGCAGTACCGTCGGGGTCACTGTATACATTATATCCGCCAAAGATTTCGTCTGCACCCTCTCCGGAAAGTACTACTTTGAGTTTCTTTGATGCAATATTACATACAAAATAGAGGGCTATTGCAGAAGGGTCTGCAAGTGGTTCGTCCATATGATACTGTATCTTTGAGATGTTTCCCCAATATTCTTCGGGAGATATTACTTTACTGTTATTTTCTTTTCCGATAGCCTTAGAAAATTCCTTTGCCCAGCCTATCTCATTATATTTTTCATCTTTTCCGAATCCGACAGTAAATGTCTTGTCAACATCAGCGATTGCAGCAACATAACTCGAATCTACTCCGCTTGAAAGGAATGAACCTACTTCAACATCGGCAATTTTATGTGCCTTTACGGAATCGTGAAATACATCTGATATTTCCTTTACCCAGTCATTGAGCTGAGGTTTTTCGTCAGCATCAAATTTTACGTCCCAGTATCTTTTTATTACGGTTTTTCCGTCTTTATGTATCAGGTAGTGTGCGGGCGGAAGCTTATATACATTTTCAAAAAACGTCTCATTTGTCGGGGAATACTGGAATGTAAGATAATTTTCAAGTGCAGAAGTATTAAGTTCCTTTTTAAAATCAGGATGTTCAAGAAAACTTTTTATTTCTGAACCAAACATAAAAGTTTTATTCATCTGTGCATAGTAAAAAGGCTTTATACCAAAGAAATCTCTGGCACCAAAAAGCTCCTTTTTATTTTTATCCCATATTACAAATGAAAACATTCCTCTGAGCATATTAAGAAGCTCTGCACCGTATTCCTCATAACCGTGTATGAGAACTTCCGAATCAGTATTTGTTCTGAATTTGTGACCTGCATCTATAAGCTTCTTACGTATATCCATAAAATTATATATCTCGCCATTGAATACAAGCACCATTGATTTGTCTTCATTATATAAAGGCTGGTCGCCCTGAGATGTTACATCAATAATACTAAGTCTTCTGTGTCCAAGAGCTATATCACCGTCGATATATTTTCCGTCAGCATCAGGACCTCTGTGCCTGATTCTGTTCATCATATTTTCTATGACAATATTTGAATTATCAATAAAATTAGTAAAGCCTGTATATCCACACATACTTCTGCCTCCCGTAAAAATTGTTCCAGATTTTTTCTTCTGTAATCTGCCTAATATATTATACTACAATTTTACTGGCATTGCAACAGAAAAAATAAAAATGCAAAATATAATATTGACTTTTTTTCAGAAATATATTATAATGTAATTCATAATTATAAATTCACAATGCATAATTATGCATTAAATTAATTTTGGAAAGGAAAAGCTATTCAGAAATATATTATAATATGTGTTTTTAATAGCAGGTTTTTATTATGGCAGTAAAAAAACAAATGTCAGCTGAAGCTTTTGAAAAACTTGAAAAAGAGCTTTCATATCTCGTAACAGTAAAGCGTGCAGAGGTTGCACAGAAACTTAAAGAAGCCCGTTCTTTCGGAGACCTTTCTGAAAATGCTGAATATGATGAAGCAAAAAACGAACAGGCTATTCTTGAAGCACAGATTTCTGAACTCCAGTATAATATTGATAATGCTGAAATCGTTGACAATGACAGCATTTCTGTTGACGAAATCGGTATGAGTTCAATTATGAAGATAAGACGTGTCGGTTCAGATAAAATAGAAACTTTTACAATCGTCGCATCAAATCAGGTAAATGTAAAAGAAGGTAAGATTTCAGACGAATCGCCTCTCGGAAAATCTGCCCTCAAAAAGAAAGTCGGAGATGTATTTATAGTAAATGCACCTATAGGCGAAATGGAATATGAAGTTATCGAAATATCAAAGTAATATTACGCAAAGGAAAGATTGTATTTATGAGTGAAATCAAGAACAATATCCCTGAAGAACAGACTGAACAGGATATTAATATTTTAAAGAAAATCAGAATTGAAAAGCTTGATGATTTGAAGTCAAGAAATCTAAATCCATATGAAATAACAAAGTATGATGTTACTGCTAAAAATGCTGATTTAAAATCACAGTATGAAGCTGATGAAAAGAAAATCATTGAAGAAGCTCAGGGTGATGAAGAAAAAATTACAGCAGGTCTCGAAAAAATAAAAGAAAAGAAAGTCAGAATCGCCGGCAGAGTTATGAGCTGGAGAAATATGGGCAAGGCTAATTTTATTGATGTCCGTGACGGTTCAGACAGAATTCAGATTTATGTACGTTCAAATGATATCGGTGCTGAAGAATTCAAGGAATTCAAAAAATGGGACATCGGCGATATAGTTGGTGTTGAAGGATTCGTATTCAGAACAAAAAAAGGCGAAATCTCTATACACGCACTTAAAATAGTTCTTCTTTCAAAATCACTTCTTCCGCTCCCTGAAAAATGGCACGGACTCAAAGACCAAGATATGAGATACCGTCAGAGATATGTTGACCTTATAGTAAATCCGAATGTAAAGGATACTTTCCAGAAGAGAAGTCAGATTTTACGTGAAATAAGAAACTATCTTGACAATATGGGATATCTTGAAGTTGATACTCCTGTACTTCATACTCTTGAAATCGGTGCTGCTGCAAGACCTTTCGTTACTCACCATAACGCCCTTGATATTGATATGTACCTCAGAATAGAAACAGAACTCTATTTAAAACGTCTTGTTGTTGGCGGATTTGAAAGAGTTTATGAAGTAGGCCGTATTTTCAGAAATGAGGGTATGGATACTTCACATAACCCTGAATTTACTTCTGTTGAAATGTATCAGGCTTACACCGACTATATAGGTATGATGGATATTATCGAGGATATGTACAAGACTATTGCAAGAAATGTCTGCGGTACAGATGTAATAACCTATCAGGGTACTGAAATTGACCTCGGCAAAAAATGGGAACGTCTCACAATGGTTGAGGCAGTAAAGAAATATGCCGGTGTTGATTACAACGACTGGGCTACTGATGAAGATGCAAGAGCCTGTGCAAAGGAAAAAAATGTTGAAGTTGATGAGGGTGAAAATGCTACAAAGGGTCACGTACTTATAGCATTCTTTGATGCATTCGTTGAAGATAAGCTCATACAGCCTACTATTATATATGATTATCCTGTTGAAAACTCTCCTCTTGCAAAGAGAAAATCTTCAAATCCTGCTTTCACTGAAAGATTCGAATACTTTATATATTGCAGGGAAATGGGAAATGCCTTCTCAGAACTCAATGACCCTATCGACCAGAAGGAAAGATTTGTAAAACAGGTTGAAGCAAAACGTGCACAGGGTGCTAATGCAGAAGTTGATGAAGATTTCGTAACAGCTCTTGAATATGGTCTTCCACCGACAGGCGGTCTTGGATTCGGACTCGACAGACTTGTAATGCTTCTTACAGATAGTGCATCAATAAGAGATGTTCTTTTATTCCCGACAATGAAACCAATGAACAATTAACAATTCATAATTAAGAATGCATAATTATAAATTAAGAATGCACCAATTATGCATTATGAATTATAAATTAATAAAAAAGGGGGGTACACTGCATTTTTTCAGAAAAATACGGTGCACCCCTGAATTTTAAGGTGATTTTTTATGGAAGAAAATAAAAAAAATACTCCCCAAGATGATGAAAAGGCAAAAGTCGGGGAAAAAAGTGTATTTGATGTCCTGAAAGAACAGCGTAAACAGCAGAAACATCAGCAGATGGAATTTGAAAGTAAGATGGCTGAAAAAATCGCTGAGGAAAAAGAAAAAGAACGCCGTGAATACGAAAAAAAACTACAGAATGAAAAAATAGAACTCCTCCGCATAAAACAGACCAATGCAGAGGAGAGCGATATACTTCCGATAAATCAGAAGGACGAGGAAATACAGCTTACATTCGGGAAAAAAATTGTAAATTTCTTTTATCTGAATAAATGGTGGCTGGGACTTTTTGCAATGTTTACAGTTATTGCCGGATTTCTTATATATGACTATGCCACAAAGAAAAATCCGGATATGATACTTCTTTACTTTGAAGAAAATGAAAATATGGACTTGCTTGCTATTAATGATTATCTGGCAACATTATGTGAGGATTTCAATGACGACGGCAAAGTTCTTTCTGATGTTTATTACATTCCATACACCGGAAACGACCAGAAAGACTATTCAAGCGGAGCTTCTACAAAAATTCTGGCAGAAATGCAGTCCGCTGAAGCAATGATTGTAATATGCAATAAAAAATCAGAAGAAACTATTAACCCTGAATATAATCTTGTAAATCTCGAATCGCTCTATCCTGATAACCCACTTGTAGAAAAATACGGATTTTATCTTAAAGACTCAAAGTTTGCCCAAAAAATAGGATATGCCGGAGAAATCAATGATGATTTATACCTCGGAATCAGAAAACCTCAGGAACTTGCTTGGGCTTCTCAGAAAGAAATGCAGGAAGTTTATGATGATGCTATAATAGTTCTCGACAGAATGATTCAGGACTTGTCCTAAAAAATCAGATACTCAATAATAGAATTTGATATTAAATATCCCTCAGGCGTAAGGGATATTTTTTTTTCGTCAAAGTTTATATATCCGGCATTTATAAGATTTTGTATTTTTGGGATTATCTCCGGATATGAAAATCTTTTGCCATATATCTCAAGACCTTCTTTTAGCCTTAGTCGGAGCATTGCATACTCCTTTTTTCCGCAGGGATTTTCATCAGTCACATATATATCCTGAACCGGACTTTTTATAAAACTTTTGATATCCGGTTTTACAGCAAATCTTTTATTTCCAAAGCAAGAATGTGATGACGTTCCTATTCCGAGATAATCTTCACACTTCCAGTATTTATTATTGTGAATGCTCTGAAATCCAGACTTGGCAAAATTCGATACTTCATATTGTATAAAACCTTTTTTTTCAAGTGCACTTACCATAAACAAGTACATATCTGATATATAATCATCATCAGGAAGTGAATTTATAATATCCGGAGTATTGAAAGCTGTATTTTCCTCAATCTTTAATATATATGATGATATATGGGTTACGGGCAGTTCCGAAAGTTTTTCTATAGTATATCCGATATTATCAATATTCTGACCTGCCACGCCTATCATCATATCACAGGATATATTTCTGAATCCGACATTTACTGCATCTGTAACTGTATTTACTGCTTTTTCTGCTGTATGAGTTCTGCCCAGTGTTATGAGTTCGGACGGTACAAGCGACTGTACTCCCACTGAAAGTCTGTTTATTCCCATATTATAGAAATCTCTTAATTTCTGACTGTTTACTGTATTGGGATTGACTTCAATAGTAATCTCCGGATTTTCAGACACTTTAAAATTTACATTTAAAGCATCAAGTATTCTTTCTATGCAGTCAGCAGGTATAAGAGAGGGAGTGCCTCCGCCGAAATATACTGTATCAATAATATTTTCACTGTTACCATAATATATCAGATTTCTTATAACAGCATCAGTATATTTTAAAACGAGTTCTTTGCTGTAACTAACAGAAAAGAAATCACAGTAGGGGCATTTCTTTGCACAAAAAGGTATATGAATATATATCCCCAGATTTTTCATTAAAAACCGTTCTTTCTCTGGGAAACGTCAAGCTTGAAGAAAAATGCATTCACAATCCTAGGCACAAATATTATAGCAAGCAATGCCGGAATAATCCACAAATCAAGTGTATTAAGAAATGCATATACTATAAATGCAAACATTGCAAAACAAAATACTGCATTAAATATAGTTGCACCTTTTCCATTAGCGATTCTCTCTCCGCATTTGGGACAAGGTCTGCCTTTTGAATTAAGCTGTCCAGCGAGTGCCTTTGTAAGAGGAGTGAAAGTTTTTTCCCCACAGCACGGACATTTATATATACTGTCTTTCATATAAAAAACTCCTACTTTCTTTTAAATATTATATCATCAGGAAAAAGTTCTGTATCTGTAAAGTCTAAATCCTGTACACTTTCAGCTTCATTATCAATCATAAGTCTGTAAGTTGCAAAGCAGTTTTCCTGATATGGAAGTCTAAGTACTTCAAATTTATCGGCACTTTCAATGTTATTTTTTTCAAGTGTATTCAGCCACTTCAAAGCCTTGTCAACAGATTTGAGATTTTTAAGATTTATGATTCTGTCAGTATCCTGTTTTTTCAATTCGTTCACAATTTCTTTTCTTTTATCGTTCAATATATCTATGACATATTTCATAGAAAATCACCACACTTTAATAATTCATAATTATGAATTCTTAATTATGCATTTATTTAACTGTCGAGTTTAAGAACGCTCATAAATGCTTCCTGAGGTACTTCAACTGAACCTAACTGACGCATTCTCTTTTTACCTTCCTTCTGTTTTTCAAGAAGTTTCTTTTTACGTGTAATATCACCGCCATAACATTTTGCAAGTACATCTTTACGCATAGCCTTGACTGTTTCCCTTGCGATAATCTTTCCACCGATAGCAGCCTGTATCGGTACTTCAAAGAGCTGACGGGGAATATTCTCCTTGAGTTTTTCAGCAATTTTTCTTGCTCTTGCATATGCCTTGTCAACGTGTACGATAAATGAAAGTGCATCCACTATCTCACCGTTCAGAAGTATATCAAGTTTGACAAGCTTTGATACTGCATATCCCATAAGTTCATAATCAAATGACGCATAACCCCTTGTTCTTGATTTAAGTGCATCAAAGAAATCATAAACTATCTCATTCAGCGGAAGTTCATAATGAAGACTTACACGTGTATCATCAAGATACTTCATATCTCTGAAAATACCTCTTCTTTCCTGACAGAGTTCCATAATATTTCCGACAAATTCTGAAGGTGCAAGAATGTCAGCTTTTACCATAGGTTCTTCCGCAGTCTGGATTAAAGCAGTATCAGGATAGTTGGTTGGATTGTCTATATATATGACTTCTCCGCTTGTAAGAGTAACTTTATATATAACTGACGGCGCAGTAGTAATCAAATCAAGATTGTATTCACGTTCCAGACGTTCCTGTATGATTTCCATATGAAGAAGTCCAAGAAATCCGCATCTGAAACCAAACCCGAGAGCTATTGACGTTTCAGGCTCAAATGAAAGTGAAGCATCATTAAGCTGAAGTTTTTCAAGTGCATCACGCAAATCACCATATTTTGCACCATCTGCCGGATAGATACCGGAATATACCATAGGATTTACTTTTCTATATCCTGCAAGTGCCTCATCGCAGGGATTTTCAGCATTAGTTACTGTATCGCCTACTCTTGTATCGCCTATGCTCTTTATAGATGCAGAAAGATATCCAACTTCTCCGGCATAAAGTTCTCCGGAATTTACAAGCGATGATGCATCCATATGACCTGCTTCAACTATGGTAAATTCTGCACCTGTTGACATAAGCTTTATAGTATCACCTGTTTTTACTTTTCCATCCATAACCCTGACATATATTATAACTCCCTTATATGAATCATAATAACTGTCAAAAATAAGTGCTTTCAAAGGCTTTTCAGTATCTCCGGACGGTGCTGGAATGTCAGTAACTATCTTTTCAAGGACTTCCTCTATATTAAGACCAGTTTTTGCTGATATTTTCGGAGCGTCCATTGCCGGAATTCCTATGACTGACTCAATTTCACTGCATACACGTTCCGGTTCTGCTGATGGCAAATCTATTTTATTTACTACCGGTACAACTTCCAAATCATTTTCAATAGCAAGATAAGTGTTTGCAAGGGTCTGTGCCTCTATTCCCTGAGAAGCATCAACTACAAGTATTGCTCCCTCACACGCTGTCAGTGAACGTGATACCTCATAATTGAAGTCAACGTGTCCAGGGGTGTCAATTAGATTAAATATATACTCTTCACCGTCTTTTGCAGTATATTTAAGTCTTACTGCACGTGCTTTTATGGTGATACCTCTTTCACGTTCAATATCCATATTGTCAAGAAGCTGTTCTTCCATATCACGGACAGCTACTGTCTCAGTCTTTTCAAGTATTCTGTCAGCAAGAGTTGACTTGCCGTGGTCTATATGTGCAATTATACAGAAATTGCGTATTTTATCATTCGCTTTAGCCAAATTCGATAACCTCATTTCAATTATTGTTTCAGATGGTATTATAACCGGTCGCTTGTACACATCTCGGGGCCCACGAAACCGTACGAGACGGGGTAT
>CAMWNQ010000002.1 GCA_947175655.1 uncultured Clostridia bacterium
AATTTATTTCTTATTATAAGGCAATTATTCTAATTTGTCAATAGGTAAAATAAGCAATAAATACAGGCGGTCAACGACCGCCTTTTTTATGCAGGTTAATTTACAAAAAAATATTTAAAACCTGATGAATTTCTATGATTTTATTATAAAACAAATCCATTTAAAAATCAATGTGCAAAATAAACGAATATTTAGGTCAAATTGCCCTATTTCATGATGTTTTTATATGTAATAATAAAGATTATAATATCAAATTACATATAAATTAAGGAGAAAATATCATGAATAAAAGATTAAAAGAACTTCGTTTAGCAAAAGGTTACACACAGATTAAGATGCAGATGGAAACCGATATTGACCAGAGCGACTATTCAAAAATTGAAAGAGGATATCGTGAGCTTTCAATTAGACAAGCAATTATCATAGCCAAAATTTTTAACACAAGTATAGATTACATTACAGGTCTTACAGATGTAAAAGAACCATATCCCAGAAATAAAGATACAGATGAAATCAAATGAAAAAAAAGACGGATTTTTAATCCGTCCTGAAAATCACTTTAAATTTTTTTAAATCTGGACTTCTGTCCAAAATTAAGCGATGATGTAAAAATCTTATCGGAGTTAAATATCTTTAATGCAAAGAACATACAAATTACAAATACAACAGCCTGATAGATAATTCCAAATATAAAAATCTGAGTATTTCCAAACATCAGATTATTCATAGCAGTAAAAGTATGAGTAAATGGTATAATATAAACTACAATTCTTATAACTGACGGAAGAGTATTTATATCTGAAATCATTGAAATCATATATGGAACCATTGCACACATCATAACTGGCATTATAAGACTCTGTGCAGATTTTGCATCATTAGCCATAGCACCCAGTATAATTGAGACTGAAAGAGAAATCATAATAGTTAAAAACATCTGCACACCAACAAGAAGATAATCAACTATTCCAAGATTCAATCCGAGTTGTTTCATAGCGTTATCATATGATAAAGTTTCTGATATGAGATTTCCAAGTCCTTCACTTTCAATTGCAGATGTCATAGCATTTCCGACAAATAAATAATATCCAACCATAAATAATACTGCATTAATAAGAGCTATTATTGCAGCAGCGAGCATCTTCGAACCAAGTACTGAGGTTCTCGAAACAGGTGCGGAAAGAAGAGTTTCAAGAGTTTTGTCAATTTTTTCTGTTGAGATTGCCCCTATAATCATCTGTGATGTAAACATAACAAGAACAAATACAATAATCGGAATAATCATATTCTGTACAGAAATATTCTGAAGAATAGTATTCATACTTATTTTTGCAGATTTATCAGATACAACAGTAACTTCTTCTACCGTAAAAGGATTTTGTACAAGAGATATGTCTTCTTCTGAAAATCCCCCATGTTTCATAAGCTGATTTCCTATAACGGATTTCATAAGAGACAATCCACCACTTGTACTTGAAGTCATTGTAGAAATTGATGATGATGATTTCATAACCGATATTGCTTCAAGAGCAGATAAATTTCTGTTTTCAAGAAGTTCAGAAGTAAAACCCTCTGGAATTATTATAAGATTTTCAATATCATTTTTTTTCATAATCTCTGAATGACTTAATTCAGAAGAATTTTTGTCAATAAAATTTATTACTGCTCCCATCTGCTTCATTTCTTCAAAGATACTGTCTGTAAAATCAGTTTCATCATAATTGAGTATATTTATTTTATATTCATTTTTTGACATTTCATCTATTGATGTTTTCATAACCTGTCCAACAATTGCAAACATAACTGACATTATAACTATACCAAGAATCATTTGCTTGTTAATAAGTTCTGTAAGTTCTTTTTTAAGAAGATTAATGAATTTCATTATTAACCACCACTCTTTCAAATACTTCTTCAAGATTTGATGCATTATATCTTGATTTAAGTTCATCAACTGAACCGACAGTCATAAGATGTCCGCCGGATACTATTCCCACACGGTCAGAAACAAATTCAATTTCAAGCATATTGTGTGAAGAAAGTAAAAAGGCTGTACCCTCTTCTTTTGCAAGACGTTTAATCATCTTTCTTATATCCATAGCATTTAAAACATCAAGACCACTTGTAGGTTCATCAAGAATCGCAAGTTTTGGCTTTGTCATTACGGCTCTTGCAAGTAGCAATTTTCTAATCATTCCACGGCTGTAAGTACCTATTTTATCATTCAGACGTTCTTTAAGACCGCATATTTCCGAAGCCCTCTGTACATAACTTTCTATTGTTGCAGGGTCAGTAGTAAAAAGACCTGCCATAAATTTAAGATATGCTTTGCCTTTCATATTTTTATATGCACCGGCTTCATCGGGAAGATATGTAATACATTCCCTTACTTTTTCAGGTTCTTTTATAACGCTGAACCCGTTTACAATGGCATCACCTGCTGTAGGTTTAATAAGCGTTGAAATCATTCTTATAGTAGTTGTCTTGCCAGCACCGTTTGAACCAATCAAAGCAAATATTTCACCTTTTTTAACGCTGAAACTTATATTGTTAGCAGCTAAAACAGTAGTATACTGTTTTGTAAGACCGTTTACTTCAAGAACATTATTATTAATATCCATTTTAAGTCTCCTTTCAGATTTTTATTTTATATTTCATCATTATCTGAATTCATATATGTTTTATATCTGAACTTGTAAACAAATGCAAGCACAGATCTTACTACAACATAATACATTAATGCAATATAGAAGCTCCAGAACATATAAATATTTATATATCCCCCAATAACAATACCAATAGCAAGACCATAAACCAAAAAATAATATTCATTTTTTCCGACATCAGAAACTATTTGATTTTTGAGTTCATCATTTTCTCTGATATAATATTTTTTCAGCTTTTCTTTATTTTTAAGCATTGAAATATATCTTATGCAATTTATAATGCTAGTAAATATAACGGCTAAAGACATACCATTAATAAAACCTCTGAAAAAGTCTTCTTTCAATACAATATCAGAAGCATTAAAAAATCCTTTATTTTCCATAATCATAAGTACAAGCATAACAACCGACATTACTGATGAAAAAACCATTCTTAATTTAAGTTTATTTTTATAAGCATTCATATCAAAAACCGTCCTCCATAAATACTTCGGAGAAATCAAAAACTTCTTCTATGGTGAGTCCGAAATAATGTGATATTTTATACGCAAGCACAAGCGATGCCGTATATTTTCCGACTTCTATTGACGTTATCGTCTGACGAGTTGTTCCAACAGCTAAAGCGAGTTCCTCCTGTGATATTTTACGTTGTTTTCTAAGTTCTCTGATTTTAGTTTTCAATAAAAAATCAGCCTCCTGTTTTGCTAAGTTAACTTTGCATTTTCAGTATATCACATATTTTTGAAAATGTCAAGTAAACTTTGCAAAATATTCAAAAAAAAATACGGGCATATGAAAATATACCCGTAATTTATTATAATTATTCTGATGTGACTGTAATATTATCTCCATCAGCCGATATTAAAAGTTTATTTATCTTTAATGATTTTTCTATAATGATTTCCGCAATCTTATCTTCAACTTCCTGACGAATAACACGTCTTATATCACGGGCATTATATGATTTTCCATAAGATTTTTCAGCTATTGTATTGAGAACTTTTTTATCATATTCAAGAGTTATATTTTTTTCTTCAAGAGGTTCTTTCATTTCTTCAAGCATAAGAGCTGCAATTTCTGAGAAATCTTCTTTTGAAAGTTTTCTGAAAGTTATAATTTCATCAATACGGCTTATAAATTCAGGACGGAGGAATTCTCTTAATCCTTTGACAGCCTTTTCTTTTGAAATATCATTTTCAGTTTTATTGAAGCCTACACCTATTGTCTTATCAGTAGAACCAGCATTTGAAGTCATACATATAACAGTATGTTCAAAATTTATGTTTCTGCCATGAGCATCATCAATTCTGCCCTCATCAAGAATCTGCAGCAGTATATTCATAACATCAGGATGAGCTTTTTCTATTTCATCAAAGAGTATAACTGAATAGGGTCTGCGTCTTACTTTTTCAGTGAGCTGACCTGCTTCATCATATCCAACATATCCTGGAGGTGAACCAATCATTCTAGAAACGGAATACTTTTCCATATATTCTGTCATATCAAGTCTTATAAGAGGATCAACAGAATCAAAAAGTTCACCTGCAAGAGCTTTTACAAGTTCCGTTTTTCCAACACCTGTAGGTCCTACAAAGATAAATGATGCTGGTCTTCTTTTCTTATTAAGCTGTGCTCTGGTTCTCTTGATAGCTTTTACAAGAGTATCAACAGCTTCATCCTGACCTACTATTTTTGATTTAAGAGAAGATTCAAGTTTTGAAAGCTTTATGAATTCTGTCTCAGCAATTTTGTTTGCTGGTATTCCTGTCCATTGTTCAATAACCTTTGCAACATCTTCTTCAGAAAGTTCAACATTTGATGCTTTTTCTGAAAGTTTTTTCAATTCATCTTCTTTATGAATAATTTCACCTTTAAGTTTTGCAATAAATTCATAATCCGGGTCAGCTTTTTCTTCCTGAACTTTTAAATTCTCATTAAGTGTTTCAAAAGACTTTAAAGCCTTGTAATATTCTCCTATTTCTGGAGTCTGTATGCATTTTCTTGAACAAGCTTCATCAAGAAGGTCAATAGCCTTGTCAGGAAGGAATCTGTCATTGATATATCTTTCAGAAAGAACAGCACAGACTCTTGCCATATAATCAGATATATGAATATGATGATATTCTTCATAATGACATTTTATTCCAAGAAGTACCTCAACTGTTTCATCAATAGTAGGCTCTACTACAGTAACAGGCTGAAAACGTCTTTCAAGTGCAGAATCCTTTTCGATATATTTTCTGTATTCACCGAAAGTCGTTGCACCTATAACCTGAATTTCACCTCGTGAAAGAGCTGGCTTAAGGAGATTCGCAGCATTCATTGAACCTTCTGAATCTCCTGCACCGACAAGATTATGAACCTCATCAATAAACAATATTATATTTCCTTCACGCTTTACCTCATCAACAAGACCTTTAACACGGCTTTCAAACTGACCTCGGAACTGAGTTCCAGCAATAAGGGCAGTAAGGTCAAGAAGATATATTTTCTTTGACTGAAGATTATATGGAACATCTCCAGATACTATTCTTTGTGCGATTCCTTCTGCAATAGCAGTCTTTCCCACACCTGGTTCACCTATAAGACAAGGATTGTTTTTAGTTCTTCTTGAAAGAATCTGAACTACTCTTGCTATTTCCTTATCTCTGCCAATTATATTATCAATCTTTCCGGACTCTGCCTTTTCAGAAAGATTTGTACAATAATTATCAAGAAATTTTTTTTCTTTTCCGCCTGAACCTTTTTTGTTCCCAAATCCAAAAAATCCGCCCTTTTCTCTGTTTTCCTTATTATTATCTTTATTTTTATTGTCAGAATTTTCAGGTTTTTTAGAACCATTCAAATTATTTAAATCATCATTATTAAATAAATTATGGATAAAATCAGGAATTGTACCTGAACCTCCCATTTCAAAATTTTCTCCATCCATAAGATCCATCATCTGATTGGACATCTGCTCAATCTCTTCATCTGTGATTCCAAGTTTTTCCATATATTCTGAAATCTGGGGAAGATGAAGTTCTTTTGCACAATAAAAGCATAATCCCTCATTTTTCTTTTCATTTCCCTGCATAGACGTTAAGAAAACCACTGCTGGACGTTTTTTGCATCTGCTACACATCATCATTTACTTGCTTACCTCCTGCTATCAATAAATAAGTTTGAATTATATATATGCTTAAAAATTTTTGTTTTTTCTATATCCTCTGTTCTGAAAAGTATCATTTCATCATTTCCTATATTAACAAGCATTTTAAATATTAAAGTAAAAATTAAAATTAAAATTGCTGTTTCAATTATTCCATTGACCAATCCAAGAGTATGGTCAACTATTCCGAATGCTGGTATCAAGTTTCTGTCTTCAATTGCAGAAGCCAGATATTTAAAAATAATCATAATAACAGAAAAGATGACAATAAACATAGCTGTTTTTATAAAAGATAATACAGGCTTTCTGATAAAATTCTCTTCTATATAAGAGGCATTAAGCATCTTATCATTATTATACATCATTTTTATGCTTTCGTCAAATAATTCCTGTGACAAATCATAATTCTGAAAGCAAAGTGATGGTATATCAGTTTTAAGATAGTCAGACAAGATATTTATATATCCTCTGTTAACCTTCTGCATAAATAAATCCTTGTCACTTATTGCTTCACCGTTTAAACCTGAACAATAATCATAAACTTTCTCAGATGTGTTTTCACCGCTCATCAGTATTTCATCAAGTTTATTAACATCAATCGCAATATTATAACCAAAACTATCAATGTAAACTTTATACTGCTGGCTGAAATTAATCCTTGATATATTTTCATTTATAATGGATATATTTTTTTCTTCAACATAATTTGAATAAAGTGATTTTGAAAGTATGTCATTTAATTTATATGATACAAATATACTTAAAATATATCCTATTATTATGATAAATGTCCTCGAAAAACCCCTTTTAACTGATACAAAGATAGTAACTAAAGTCAGAACTATGATAAATAAATCATAGAAATGATAAAATAAATTTTCCAATAAAAAGCCAGCTCCCCTTTCCTATTGTATGATACAGTATTATATTATATCATAATTAGTTATTATAATCTATTCTATCAATTTTATCATATCCCATAAGAAATATATAATCATCACTTCTTCTGAACGAATTATAAGCATCAGTTATTTCAACTGTAGACCTGAGCTGACCATTAAAATCATATGCCATTATATTTTTTGAAGTCATAATATATGCACAATTATCATATATAGCAACATCTTTAAGCGGTTCAGAAGATTTTATTTTTATAGGTTCAGAATCTGCACTGGCAATTATAGTAAGAATATATTCCCTTCTTTTTTCATCATTTGTAATTATCGCTGAAGAATTGCCTTTTACATCTCCTCCGTCAAAATCACTCTCATAGACAAAATTAACAACTATTTTTCCAGAATTATCATAATATGCACATTCTTCATCGCCAATAATGACTGCCCCTCCGGATTCAAGTGGATATGAATTTATGCAGAAAGTTTCAGCTGGTTCTGATATCCAGACAGGTTCACTTTTATCAAAATTTATTTTTTCCATTATATTTACCAAAGCACCATTCTTAGCATTTATAAAGCTTAAAAGACAGCCCTCACTGTTTGACGTAAAACTTACATCAATTATTCTTTCAATGCAGTCTCTTCCATATATAAATTTTCCATTCTTATCATAAACAGTTAGAACACTTGAAAATTTATCAGAATTTGTTACTATAGCTATATATCCCTGACTGCTTATTCTTCCGAAAATAATAGTATTCTCCATTTTTTTTGTAATTATTGTTTTCTTAGGAGATTCCACTCTGAAATTATATCCTCCGCTTTCATATATAAGAGCTTTACCGTCTGCTGTTTTCATAACAGCATTACTGTAAGCGTGCTGACGACTTTCAAGAAGTCCGCCATTCTGATTATATATGTAAACATAGGCATCATTAAGAAGATAGCCAGTTTTTTTAGTCATATCAAACTGATATTCAGAGCCACCATTTATTTCTATAGGAAAATTTCCCTCTGCAAGTTTTCCGTTATTCTGTATAGTTGTCTGATATTTTTCACCCAGACCTTCAAGTTTCGGATACCATTTATCACGGTAATAATAAAGACCTCCGGCGATAATAATAAGTATAATAAATATAATAAGCTTAATTATACGCCTTTTACGTTTTTCTTTTTTTCTTTTTTCAACAATATCAATTTCAAAATCAGGCAAAATTTTTCACTCCTATTATATTATCATCAACCCAGAGAAAAATACAAAACTAATTACTTTAAATGCTATTCAACGTTTCATCAATATATTGAAGATATGCTTTAGTCTGAAAATAATTTGTATCTTTCAATTTACTTCTATTGTTTTTATACCATAAATAACTATCTTTAAGACCAGCTAACAAATCTGTTGTTTCAGGCAAATATTTTCTTTGCAATTCTACATCCAAAGCATATTCATAATCATAAAAACAAAAATAATTCCTTTGATTATCCACATTATTTACATTTATAAATTCAGGAATATCTTTTCCTGCCACCTTGTAACAAAGTTCAACCCATTCTTTAACAGTTATTAACTCAACATTTCCAACATTAAATATGTGTTCACAAGGATGTTTTTCAAGTATGATCTGAATAAATATGCAAAGGTCTTTTATATTAAAAAATTGTAATTTCATATTTCCATCATGAGGCAAATAAAATTTTCGATTCTGGTCTGCACAATCAAAAACAAATATCTCTCTATATAAATTCTGCATTTCACCATATAAATATGGCGGTCTTAAAATGTAAGCGTCAGGAACATTTTCCAGAAGATATTTTTCTGCTTCAACTTTATTGCTTCCATAACTTCCCCATACAGAATTAAATCCGCATATTTGATTTTCACTAAATGGTTGCTTATTAGTTTCTGGATATACAGCACTTGAACTTAATAATATATAATCATCAAATTCTTCTACTGCATTCAATAATTGCTTTACATGTTCTTTGTTATAAGCGGTAATATCTAAAATCACATCAAACTTTATTCCACGTAATTTGTCACCGATATTATTTCTGTCACTCTCTATTAATTTTACACCTTCAATTTGCTTTCTTGAATTTCTGTTAAGAACGTATACATCATCACCCAAATCAACAAAGTATTTTGCAACATACATACTTACAAAAATCGTTCCACCAGTAATAAGGACTTTCCTCAATATTATCCCCTCCAGTTAAAATACAATTATCTGATTCTATTAATAATAAACTTTATTTAAATAAAGTCCATGAGGCAATGCAGTTTTTCCTGCTTTCTGACGGTCTTTTGCATTAAGAATATCTGGTATATCTTCAGGTGAAAGTTTTCCCTCATTCACCCATATAAGAGTACCAACTATTATTCTAATCATATTATACAGAAATCCATCGCCTTTTACAAGTATTATCACACAATCATTATTTTTTTCTATTGATATATCATAAATAGTTCTCACTGTTGTTGAAACGTTTGAACTGCTTGAACAAAATGAAGCAAAATCATGAGTTCCTATAAGATAGGCCGAGGCACGCTTTGCAAGTTCAATATCGAATTTTCTTCTGTAGTGAAGCATCAAATCAGATGCAAACGGATTTTTTGATTCACTGCAATGCATCTTATATATATATTCCTTAGCTTTACAGTCAAATCTTGCGTGAAAATTCTCATCAGCCTCTTCACAAGATAGTATTGAAATATCATCAGGAAGATACCCATTTACTCCTCTTAAAAAATTACGGCAGGGTATTGAACTTGAAGTATGAACGTTAAAGCAATATTCATTTGCATGTACACCGGTATCTGTTCTTGAACAGCCGTTTATAGTGATTTTTTCATTCAGAACTCTGGAAACGGCTTTTTCAACCGTTTCCTGAATTGTAATTGCATTGTCCTGCCTCTGCCAGCCGTGATAATTAGTGCCTCTGTATGATATAATTACTTTAAGATTCCTCATTGTTTTCTCCAGATTTGCTATTATTTTCGCCATTATCATCAGCATCAATATTGATATTATCTGATATATTTTCGGATTGGATATTTTCTTCTGGTTTAATATCTTTCTCAGATTCATATGATGCAGAAATTTCAGCTATCTTTTTACGTTTTTTTCTTTCCATAACTGCTATAAATATAAACAGAACAGCAGATATTGATGTAAGTGTTACACCAAGAACAAAACCTTCTGGAATGTATTTCAATTCTATTTCGTGCTGACCTGCTTCAAGCTTTACACCACTCATAGCGTCCATAACCTTAACAAGTTCCTGTTTTTTGCCATCAACATAAACTTTCCAGCCTTTTTCATAAGGTATGGACAAATACATAATTCCGTTTTCAAGAGCATTTATATTTCCCTTTATATTTGTATCTCCGAATTCAGTTATTTCAAAAGGTTCATCAGCAAGTTTCTGATATACACTTTCAAAAGTATCAATATTCATTGCATATACAACTACAGTTGCAACTCCATTAGCTTTTTCAGAATTCATAGTTAAATCAAGAGATACATTCTTTCCGGCTTCCATTGAACCCATAGGAAACATTACCGGATAATCAGAAACATCTATATTTCCGTCAATAGTTTCGTTATCATTCTTTACGATTGCATTTTTAAAATTATTTGATACATATCCATATAAAACAGAATTTTCAGGAACAGTATATTCAAAGCGCATTTTGGCATTTGCTGACTCTTCTTTTTTTATATTATAATTATAACTTCCATATTGAAGCTTTGTTACATATACAGATTGATGATTTGCAACTGCTACAGGCTGAGGAATATATAAATCTTCTTCTATTCCAGTAGCATATTTGAATATGGTATTCTGATATTCAAAAGGTATATTATGATTGCTTGTATCCATAATATCACTGCCAAGACTTAATATATCTTCATTCATCATATAACCAAGAGGGAGACTATATTTATTTTTATAAACATATGCTGAACCTGAAACACCATAATAGTCAAGAAAAGTTGTATCAGATTTCTGCTGTCCACCCTTGCTTATAATATATTTTATACCAAGCAATGCATTTGTAGAAGGGCCTGATGTCCTGTACATAAATCTATTTCCAGATTCCGAACCATAAAGACCTATTTTGCTAAGGAATTTAGTTATACTCACATTCGCAGCAGATGAAAACTGTGATATTCCGTTATATCCATAAAGTGCACTGTCATTTAGAGTATAAGTGCTTGTTGATTCAGTACGATAAAACAAATCAGTTTCATTTTCTTCAATCATGGAAAGAAGTGCCTCTACTTTATCATAGTTTGTAGGATATGAATATGATGTTGTGTCTACAGTTTTTACTCCAAGTTTTGCATTGAAATAAGTTTCTGCACAAGTTCCGCAAAGTAAAAGAAAACTCATTATATAACAATAGATTTTCTTTAATTCAACTGATATGAACTTTGATATAATAAATATAAATAAAAATACACCAGCAATCACTATCGAATATTTGAAATTATCAGGCATATTTTTTATTATATCATTATCTTTTCTGTAATTCAGATAAAATATTACTATCGGAAATACAGGCATCATAACAAGCTGATATATTTTAATACCGTTTTTCATAATTATATCATAAGCACGGTACGCAGATACAAGAAGTACAAATGAAAAGATAAATGCGAATCTGTATGGAATCATATTAGTAAAATGAAAACCATGCCAGATGTAATTAAGTATATTCAGATTACAGCTTACTGTAATAAACCCCAGAATAAGAACTGAACTTATTTTTTCTCTTATTCTTATTTTAGGTGCAAAAACAAATACTCCAAAAAGAACCACTGCCAGCATTCCACATGCAAAATTAGGTAATCCCTCTTTTGTTGATGGCGGACTGAATGAAAGCATATTTGCAAAAATATCAGTCCAAGCTTCATAAAAAGACTTATCTTTAGGGAAAGAATTGTTTGCACTATATGTCATCTTCAAACCATAATATGCAGGCAGTAAAATAAATCCTCCCAGAGCAATGCCTATTAAAGCAGAACGTGCAGTAATCCAAAGTTTATATAAACAGTCCTTAATGCCCTTACAATTGCATATTACCATTACTGCAAAAGCAATTACTGAAAACAGACAGGTAAAATATCCTATATAGTAATTTGATATTAATGATAATGCAAGTGAAATAGTAAAAAGTTTCCATTTTCCCTCACGGCATATTGCTGTAATACCAGTCATAACAAGAGGAAAAAGTGCAATAGTATCAAACCACATTACATTCCAATAATATCCAAGAGTATAACTGCATAATGCAAAAAGTATGCCAAAAACAGTTATCGACAAATCCTTTCTTTTAAATGTATATCCAAGAAACAAACTGAAAAATGCACCACTGAATCCTATTTTAGCTATAAGTATAAAAGTAAGTGCTTCACGTACACTGTCATCATTAAAAAATATGGAAATCCAGTTAAGCGGACTTGATGCATAATATGATATAAGCGAAAGGAAGTTAGTTCCCATACCATTTTCCCATGAATACAGAAAAGAACCACCATTAAGAAGTTTTTCACGTACAACTCTAAAAAATGGATAATACTGATGCCATAAGTCAACAACAAGTATTTGTTTATTTCCGTGTTCACCATAAAGATGTACACCATTTTTATAAAATGCAATTGTCATTATACCAGCAGAAATTATAAATGAAATCAAGGCAAAAAATAACATCTGCAATTTATCTTTTTGTTTTATCATTCTGCCACTCCTTTTCAAATTCAATAATTTTATATATTATCAATATTTATAGCCTTACTGAAAAAACAGGCTTATTTTATTATATGATTGATTATTATTACGGCAATAAAAAATAAAACCGTAAAAAAAAGTGCAATATAATCCGAAATTCCGGATTTCATCTGTCTTAGTCTTGTACGTCCGTCACCGCCGTTATAACAACGACATTCCATAGCTGTTGCAAGTTCCTCTGCTCTTCTGAAAGAAGATATGAGCAAAGGAATAAGTATCGGAATCAGACCTTTAGTCTTTGCTATCAGATTTCCTGAATCAAGTTCCGCACCTCTTGCTTTCTGAGCCGATATTATTTTATCGGTTTCTTCTATCAGGGTCGGAATAAATCTCAGGGCTATTGACATAATCATTGCAAGTTCATGAACCGGAAATTTTATTTTTTTCAATGGATTAAGAAGTCTTTCAATAGCATCAGTAAGCACAATAGGAGAAGTGGTATATGTGAGTACAGAAGTGCCAATAAGAAGAAGCACTATTCTTACAATCATAAATATACTTGTATCAACTCCTGATGATGTTATTTTAATAAATTTCCATTGAAAATAAATATCTCCGTCCTTTATAAAAAATATATTCAGAAGTGCCGTAAAAATTAAAAACGGAAATATCGGCTTTATGCTTTTAATATAGAGCTTAAACGATATTTTTGTCATAACAACTGATATCAAAGTATATAAAGTACCTATTCCAAGACAAATCAGAGAATCACCAGAAAAAAGCATTATCATATATACTATCATAATTACTATTTTAAATCTTGGGTCAAGACGGTGTATTATACTATCTGACGGAAAATACTGTCCCAAAGTAATATCTTTAATCAACTATATTCTTCCTTCCTTTTTAAGCATATCCAAAATAACTTCTCTGGCACGTTCCACAGTGTATATCTCTTTACCGAAAGATATTCCGTGACTTCTGAGTTTATTAAATACCCTTGTAATCTGAGGAACATCAAGACCTATTTTTTCTATCTCCTCAGAACGCCTGAAGACATTTTCAACCGTATCATAACAAAACAGCTCTGATTTATTCATTACAAGAATTTTTTCTGCATATTTCGCAGTATCTTCCATACTATGCGAAACTATCATAACTGTACTTCCTGTTTTCTTATGATAATTTTTAATTATATCAAGAATTATGTCACGTCCGTGAGGGTCAAGACCGGCAGAAGGCTCATCAAGTATTAAAATTTCCGGATTCATAGCCATAACACCAGCAATTGCAACACGTCTTTTCTGACCACCGGAAAGTTCAAATGGAGAACGCTTCATAAAGTTTTCGGGAATTTCAAGAAGTTTTGCAGTATCATAAACTCTCTCTTTTATTTCCTTTTCAGAAAGTCCCATGTTTTTAGGACCAAATGCTATATCTTTAAAAACATTTTCTTCAAAAAGTTGATATTCCGGATATTGAAAAACAAGTCCGACCTTAAATCTTACCTGACGTATATTCTCTTTATTTGACCATATATCATTGCCATCAATAAATATTTTTCCTGAAGTAGGCTGAAGAAGTCCGTTAAAATGCTGTATAAGAGTTGATTTTCCTGAACCAGTATGCCCTATTATGCCTACAAATTCACCCTTTTCTATTTCAATATTTATTTTATTTACTGCTATTTTCTCAAAAGGTGTACCCTGACTATAAACATAAGTAAGATTTTCAGTTTTAAGTATAGACAATTGATTTCACTTCCTGTTTATTTTAATAACCGCTCAATGGCATTAATACATTGTTCTTCTGTTATAATATGGCTGTCCAAACCGAGACCCTCTTTATTTAAAAGATATATAAGTTCAGTGGTCTGTGGAATATCTAGACCTATTTTTCTGATTTCCTCTACATTGGAAAAAACATTTTCAGGAGTATCATCAAAAACAATTCTGCCATTATCCATAACTACTACTCTTCCGCATTCAACTGCTTCATTCATATAGTGAGTTATAAGAACTATTGTTATGCCACATTCCTTGTTGAGAGTTTTTATAGTTTTCATAACCTCTCGTCTTCCCTGAGGGTCAAGCATAGCAGTAGGTTCATCCAAGATGATACATTCTGGACGCATTGCAATAATTCCTGCAATTGCAACACGTTGTTTCTGACCACCGGAAAGCTGATTTGGAGAATGAAATCTATAATCATACATTCCAACAGCTTTAAGTGCATCATCAACTCTTTTTCTCATTTCTTCATACGGAACTCCCATATTTTCAAGAGCAAATGCAACATCTTCTTCAACAATTGATGCAACAATCTGATTATCAGGATTCTGAAAAACCATACCAGCACATTTTCTTATGTTAAACAAATTATCATCATCAGCCGTATCTATATTATTAATATAAACCTTTCCAGAACACGGTAATAATATAGCATTCAGATGCTTTGCAAATGTTGATTTTCCCGAACCATTATGACCAAGTACAGCAACAAATTCGCCTTTTTTTATCTCAATATTTATATCTTTAAGAACTTCATTGATAATCGGTTTTTCTTCACTGCCATTCTGATAATTGAATTTTAAATTTTCTGTTTTTATTATATTTTCCATAATTTTTATTTCTGCCATATAGCCGTTGAACCACAAGGCAAAACCATACCGCTTGATTCAACTGGTAATCCTATTTCATCAAACGAAACATTTCCTCCGAATTTATCTTTAAGAACTGAACCAAGAATATAACCCATTACTGATGGGGAAAGTCCTGTTGTATAACTGTTTATTAGGAAAAACAACGGATTGTCAGTTAATACTCCGGCACAGAGCTTTACAAGGTCATATATATTATTTTCAAGTTTCCAGACTTCACCTGAAGGTCCTCTTCCATAACTTGGAGGATCCATAATTATAGCATCATATCTTCTGCCTCTTCTGATTTCCCTAGCAATAAATTTTTCACAGTCATCAACAATCCAGCGTATAGGTTTTTCTGATAATCCGGATATCTGTGCATTGTCCCTTGCCCACTGAACCATACCTTTTGAAGCATCAACATGACATACTGATGCTCCGGCTGATGCACATGCAAGTGTTGCACCTCCGGTATATGCAAAAAGATTCAGGACATTAATTTCACGTCCTGCATTTTGTATTTTATCCATCATAAAATCCCAGTTGACAGCCTGTTCAGGAAACAATCCGGTATGTTTGAAACCAGTAGGACGGATATTAAAAGCCAATCCTCTGTAATATACATTCCAAGATGCAGGAATTTTTTTTCTGAACTCCCACTGTCCGCCACCTGATGAAGAACGGTGATAATGACCGTCAGCGTTTTCCCACAAAAGAGATTTTTTAGGAGTTTTCCATATTATCTGAGGGTCAGGGCGTACAAGAGATACGCCCGCCCATCTTTCCAGTTTTTCACCGTCAGATGTATCTATAATTTTATAATCTTTCCAGTTTTCCGATATTCTCAAAATCAAAACCTGCCTTAAATAAATAATAATTAATAATCAATAACACTGCAAGGAAAAATATACATTGCTGAAATCACGTTTTTTCAAATCTTCTTTTCTGATATAAAAATATATTCTTCCTGAATCTCCAAATATAAGCTCATAATTACCATAGTCGATACTATCCATCTCAAAAAGCAGAATCCATTCACTTGAACAACGTTCTATGTCCTTTTCTTCTTCTTCTGAAAATTCAGGGGGTTCACTGTATAAATTATATCCCCTTGATACTGCTTCACATTCAAAAAGCATAGTATCCTGTATTATATCGGCATATCCAAGAATTTTCGCCCATAAAGTATCCTGCATTTCGTATCTGTCGTCACAGTAATCCTCATCCTCATAATTATCATCATTCAAATTCTCAGGAAGTTCACATAAATCAGGAACATCAGTAAAATTATCAATTTGAACAGCAATTTCAGGGAGTATGCATTCTGAATCATATTTTTTCAAATCTTCGGGCAGTTCAGTATTTTTAAGTTTGGACAAATCACCGTCATAATAAAATACCTTTGAACAGTTTCTTGATTCTGGAGAAGATCCCCATTCCATACTCATAAGCTCATAGAAAAAGTAAAGCATACCACTTTCCGGCAAAAGATTTTCTTCATCATATGGTTTTATTTCAGCAAAATTTATCTGTGCCATAAATGAAAGTGGTCTGTTTGCATTAATACCTTTATAATCTTCGCTTTCATAATAAGGCCATTCAAAATCAGCAGGCAAATCAGGTTTACCGCCTATTTTAGTACAGCAAAATTCAGTATTTTTCTCTGTCATTGTCAGAGATACTGCATTCTTGCCATACTTCTTTTTTATTTCATCAAGATTATAACTCATTATTTCAAATGCTCCTTTATTTTATCAGCGATTTCATTAGCTATAACAGTTATATTGTCGATATTTTCACCTTCAATCATAACTCTTACAAGAGGTTCTGTGCCACTTTCACGCACAAGAATTCTACCGCTTTCCCCAAGTAAATTTTCATTTTTTTCAATAACGGATTTTACATCACTATAATTTTTCCATTCAGCCTTTACTTTAGGAGTAACCTTAACATTTACCATAACTTGTGGGAAAGATGTCATAACATCTGCAAGTTCGCTCATTTTCTTTCCAGAATTTCTTAATATTTCAAGTACCTTTACGCCTGAAAGCTGACCGTCACCAGTAGTGGCATCATCAAGGAATATAATATGACCACTCTGTTCACCTCCTATATTGTAATCGCCTTCAAGCATCTTTTCAAGAACATATCTGTCGCCAACATTTGCAGTGATTATATTTATATCATTTTCCTTGGCAAACTTTGAAAATCCTATATTAGTCATAACAGTAACAACTGCTGAATTATTCTTAAGCTTTCCCTGCTCCTTATATGCCTTTGAACATATTGCAATAAGCTTATCACCGTCAACAAGTTCACCGTTTTCATCTACAGCAAGGCATCTGTCAGCATCTCCGTCAAAAGCAAGACCAATATCTGCACCCGTTTCCCTTACATAGTTTTGAAGTCCGCTGATATAAGTAGAACCGCAGTTTTTATTTATGTTAGTACCATCTGGCTGACAGTTAATATAGATACAATCAGCATCAATTCCGCCGAATATCTTCTTTGCAGTTGAAGATGATGAACCGTTTGCACAGTCAACCACAACTTTAATTCCCTTAAAACTTCCTTTTACAGTTGATTTGATATGTTCTATGTATTCTTCGGCATCATTTTCACAATGAAAAATTCTGCCTATATCCGTATGTGATTTCAATTCTATTTCTTCAGGATTATCCAAAATAAGACGTTCAATTTCTGCTTCCGTATCATCTGAAAGCTTATAACCTGTAGATGAAAAAAGTTTTATACCATTATATTCAACACTGTTATGAGATGCAGAAATCATTACACCTGCATCAGCCTTTTTCTCTTTTACAAGAAAAGATACTGCCGGAGTAGGTACAACACCCAATATTTTAGCATCAGCACCAACAGAGCATATTCCCGCACACAATGCAGATTCAAGTACATCCGATGAAATTCTTGTATCTTTTCCTATCAATATTACTGGCTTATGATTTGTAGTTTTACTTAATACAAGTGCTGCCGCACGTCCTATCTGCATAGCTAATTCACAGGTAAGTTCTGTTATTGCTATTCCTCTAGCACCGTCTGTTCCAAAAAGTCTGCCCATTATAAAAAATCTCCTTTATAAAAATATATGATATCAAATTTTTGACTGTCCACTGTTTCCCGAATTATTATTATCAGGTACTGCAAAGCCAAGATGTTTGTAAGCAAGATTTGTAGCACATCTTCCCCTTGGAGTTCTTCCGAGGAATCCTAACTGCATAAGAAAAGGTTCACAGACATCTTCAAGTGTCACAGATTCTTCTCCCAATGCAGAAGCAAGTGTTTCCAATCCTACTGGGCCACCATTATACCCTTTAATAATCATTTCAAGTACACGTCTGTCAAGGCTATCAAGTCCCAGCTTATCTATTTCAAGACGACTTAAAGCTATAGAGGCTATTTCCTGATTTATTTCACCATTACCCATAACATCAGCAAAATCCCTTACTCTTTTAAGAAGTCTGTTTGCAATACGTGGTGTACCTCTTGCACGACCTGCAATTTCCCTTGCACCGTCTGCTGTACAAGGTATTCCTAAAATCATTGCACTTCTTCTTATAATATCGGTAAGTTGTTCAGGAGAATACAGTTCAAGACGTTGTATAACTCCGAATCTGTCTCTTAAAGGTGATGAAAGCTGACCGGCTCTTGTTGTAGCACCAATAAGAGTAAAGGGACGCAAATCCATTCTTATTGAACGTGCTGAAGGACCTTTGCCAAGAATAATATCAATGACCCTGTCTTCAAGTGCAGGATAGAGTATTTCTTCAACAGCTCTTGAAAGTCTGTGAATTTCATCTATAAATAATACATCATTATCATTCAAACTGGTAAGGAGGGATGCCAAATCCCCTGGTTTTTCAATTGCAGGCCCTGTTGTTATTCTGAGATTAACGCCCATTTCGTGAGCAATTATTGCTGAAAGCGTTGTTTTTCCAAGTCCCGGAGGACCATATAAAAGAACGTGGTCAAGAGGTTCATTTCTTCTTCTTGCAGCCTCTATATATATAGCAAGATTTTCTTTTACTTTATTCTGACCTATATATTCATTAAGAGTCTGTGGACGTAGACTTATTTCAATATCGGCATCTTCAGATGTATTTTCAGAAGATACTATTCTTGGAGCAAACTGCATATCATCTGTTTCAATCAAAAGGATTCTCCTCCTTTATATTAAATCTTTATTTCAGATTATTATTTTTCAAAATATCGTTTTTTGCGTATATAGAAAGGTTCAAATTTCTCAACAGCCTTTTTAGCTATCTTCTGTTCATAACTCAAAAAACAAAGATGCTCATTGCTTTTAACGGATTTTGAAAGACACTTTGAAAGAGGAACAAAAAGTTTTCTTGTACTTCCAATCATATCAATTATAAGAAGTATCTGAGGTCTTTCACTGCCCTTCATCATTTCCATTATGTAGGCTCTGTCAACATTCGGCTGTTTTGCAAGAAATTTAGATGCAGCTCTTGTGATATGGTCAACATTATGACTCGGAGGACGATAAGAAATAGTATCTGCTTCATTATATGATATTGCCTTTATTTTAAGATGCTGGGCAATCATAAGAATACTTTTTATTTCCTGTGATGAAAATTCCTTTCCATATGAGTTAGGATTAAGAACTGCTGATACGGATTGTATAAGGTCAAAAAATCTCAGGCAATTCATTTTATAACATTCAACATATCTTTTTGCAAACTGCTGTAATGCTCTGAAACTTGTAAAAAAAGGTATAAACATTTCTCCGTCAGGATTATGGGTAGTAATTAATTCAAGCTGTATTCCGTCATCTTCTTTGCCTCTTTCCTGTTTAACCGGATATCTGCATATTACATATATATCACTTTTTATAAGAGTCTGTAAGAAGACTGCACGCTTAGAAGGGTCAGTAATAGCCTGTTTAAGTAATTCGTCTAAATTCATAAAAACAACCTCTCTTTCACTAATTTTAAAACATCATTATTTATATCCTAATTCACTTTCGTGTTCCCGATGTATAATCTCATTTATAATGTAAGTGTTTATTCGACCGTGTTTCTTGTTAGTTGCACTTACGCTTTTGTACTCTCAAATTTCCCAAAAGTTACTCCTTGTTCAGTAGTCCATTCAATATTTCCATTTGATGAACGTCCTAAAACAAAACATGCTGCTCCAGATGGTGTTTTAAATGGCACATTCTTTAGAAGTGTCATATGTTCATCAATGATCCCTTTATATTTTTCTCTTGCGTTTAATGCACTATCAGGACAAGATGGCACTAAATCTCTACTAATAATACTTCCAGATAAAATGATAAATCCATCTGCTGTCTGCACAGCACGTGCATTAGCTCCTCGTTTTTTAATGTAAAACACGATATTTGCCGATGATGCCGAATCTTTTTTACTGCCATCATCTATGCTTGATTCTGTAGCTATAAGCGGTTCAAACACTTTATGTCCCAGCACACCCATAATAATTTTTACATACTCTATAAACTCTTCAAGTTCACTTTCTTTCTCCTCTGTAACATTACCCTGTGTTGGTTCGTTACTATTTTTTACAATATACCGATGAGCGTCCGTTGCCATTGTACAAAACCTATTTTCGAGATAACTAATCTCAGTTGGGCCAAATGAATTGTTTGAGGTTGTGAATACAACTGCTTCAGACCAGTAATCTTTGTCTGGGTTCTTTCTGTGCTCTTTCAAACGATATAAAATGCCTTCTCCATTTTTCCGAGCACCTGCTTGACCAATATAGATTACTTGCTCTGATGTTTCATCCGATACACCAAACAAAAAATATATCCCACTTTGTTTCAAATCATTCCGCTCTTTGCATAAATCTAGATCAACTCTGGGAATACGATATGCAATACCAGTCCAATTTGCCAATGTGCATTTTATTCTACCATTAGCTGTTCCATCCATCAGGAAGATGTTTATGTTCTTACCATGCGTAGCCACCTGCTTGCCTCCTCTACTATTTTATATAATTATATCTTCTAATGTCGTTGTTTGCAATGCGCCTTATAAAATCACTATAATAACTCATTGCCTATTATAACTATTCATTGTATTTACTGTAAACACGAAATCGAATTGAGACTTATTTATTAAAAGCCATAATTCTTAAAGTTTCTCTGATAAATCCAGCAGTATCAAGATTATCGTCAAGCTTGGCAAGTACAGGCATAACTTCTACCTGACTATATCCCAGAACCAGAAGACCTTCAAGCGCTTCTGAACGTGCTGATGACTGAACCGCATTTCCTGAAACTGTATTGCCTGAATCCGAAAAAGTAAAATCGGAATTGTTAGCAGTAATTTTATCTTTAAGTTCTAGAACTATTCTTTGTGCAGTCTTGCTTCCTATTCCTTTTGTTTTCGTAATCATCTTGCTGTCACCAGAAGCCACAGCCATAGCAAACTGTTCAGGAGTAAAATCTGAAAGTATTGAAAGTCCTGCCTTTGCGCCAACTCCTGATACTGATGTAAGCATTTTAAAACAATTAAGTTCCTGTTTCGTAAAAAATCCGAAAAGTTCAACTGCATTTTCGTGGACGCTCATAATTGTATATAATATATTATCTTTTCCGCATTCAAGATTTGAAAGCGTATTGAGAGTAGTACGGCAGGCATATCCGACACCACCGCATTCTATAACAGCAAAATCTTTTTCTTTTAATGTAATTTTGCCTCTGAGACTGTAAATCATACTAAAAAAATCTCCCTAAAATATTTTAATTTATAATATTACAAAAATCTTATCGTATGCCCATGACATATCGCAATAGCAAGAGCATCGGCAGCATCATCAGGTTTCGGAATATTTTCAAATTTAAGAATCTGACGTGTCATCTCCATAACCTGACGCTTTTCTGCCTTTCCATAACCTACTACTGACATCTTAACCTGAAGAGGAGTATATTCAGCAATAGGTATATTTCTGATTGCAGCCGAAAGCATAACAACACCTCTTGCCTGTGCAACATCTATGGCTGTTTTCTGATTTGTAGTAAAAAAAAGACGTTCAACAGCTACATAATCAGGTTTAAACTTATCAAAAATAAACTCTATATCTTCGTGGATAATTCTGAGACGCTGATAAAATTCAGTACCTGCCTCCGTAGTTACTGCACCATATTCAACAGGGGTAAACTCAAAGCCATTATAATCAAGAACACCAAAACCTACTATTGCATATCCAGGGTCAATCCCGAGTATCCTTATATTTTTTTTTATCAAATTTTCAGCAACCTTTAATTTCAATTAATATCATATTCACACAAATCAATTTTTTATATCAGACTTTTCATAAAACTGTTCAGTTAACGTACTTTCTTGCTATTCAAAATAAAGAGAAAATAACAAAACAGGTTTGTTGATTGGATTTTCAAAATTGATTTTTCTGTATCGTATTACTATTTATTATAACATAACTCTTTTATTAATTGCAATATATTTATATCTTTTTATTGCAATTTTACAAAAAACCTGATAAAATATATATTATAATTATTATTTGGAAAAGAGGATTTTTTATGGATTTAAATGAACTCCGCAATAATATTGACTGTATTGACAGTCAGATACTTGATTTATTTGAAAAACGAATGGAACTCTGTAAAAATGTTGCTATATATAAAAAGGAAAACAATCTTCCTGTTTTTCAGAAAGAGAGAGAATTTAAAATAATAGAGAAAATAAGAGATAAGACAAGCAATCCCGATTTAAAAGACGGTGCATCTGCACTTTTCACATCAATTATGGATATAAGCAAATATCTCCAGCAACAGGAAATTATGAAAGATGAAGAAAATATAAAATTCAAGTCTATTCAAAATCTTGACGATGCTAAAAGGATAGGATGTCAGGGAACTTCCGGAGCAAATTCTGAAACTGCTGCATTTATGATTTTTAAAGACAAGCCCGTAACATTCTATCAGACTTTTGAAGATGTATTTAAAGCTGTTGAAGATGGCAAAGTAGACTATGGAATTATTCCAGTACAAAATTCTACAGCTGGTTCAGTAACTCCAGCATATGACCTTATGAAAAAATACAATTTTCACATAGTGCGTTCTGTATGCGTTGAGATAACAAACTGTCTTGCAGTAAAAAAAGACATAGATATTAAAGATATAAAAGGCGTATATTCTCATCCTCAGGCACTTTCACAATGTTCCGATTTCCTTGAAAAAAATAATCTTAAAGCACAGCAATACGGAAATACTGCTACTGCTGCAAAATTTGTTGCTGAAAGCGATGAAGATTTAGCAGTTATATGTTCAGAAGACTGTGCAAAAAATTTGGGATTAAAAATTCTTGCATGCGGAATTTCTAACTTTGTTCCCAATTATACACAATTCATATGCATATCAAAGGATTTTAAAGTTTTGCCTTATGCAGATACCATTTCAGTAATGCTCAATATTCCAAATACTACCGGAAGTCTCTATAGACTTCTTTCAAAATTTTTAACAGGTGGTATGAATCTTGACAGAATTGAAAGCCGTCCGATAAAAAATGGAAGTTTTGATGTAACATTCTATCTTAATTTCAAGGGAAATATTTATGATAAAAACGTTCAGAATCTTATAAAAGGGCTGGAAGATGAACTTGAATATTTCAAATTGCTTGGTGCATATTAATAAATAAAAGGAAGTTTTTAATAAAATGAAAATTTTAGAAGATAATAAATTTATATTTTTAGATGGCGGTATGGGTACAATGATACAGGAATCCGGAATAGAAGCCGGTCATACTCCTGAAGTCTTAGGAATTACAAATCCAGATATTATTATAAATATACATAAAGCCTATATAGAAAGTGGTTCAGATATTATATATGCAAATACTTTCGGTGCTAACAGATTCAAGCTTGCAGATACTGAATATACAGTAAAAGAAGTGATTGAAACTGCAATAAAAAATGCAAAAACAGCTTCTGCTCTATCAGATAAAAAAGTTTTTGTTGCACTTGACATCGGCCCTATAGGACAGCTTCTTGAACCCACTGGAAATCTTACTTTTGAGGAAGCATATGAATGCTATAAGGAACAGGTTATAGCCGGTTCTGATGCTGACCTGATAGTATTTGAAACTATGACTGATTTATATGAAGTAAAAGCAGCAGTTCTGGCAGCAAAGGAAAATACAAACAAGCCTGTTTTTGTTACTATGACATTTGAAGAAAATCAGCGTACATTCACAGGTACAAGCATAGAAAGTATGGCAGTTTTATTACAATCTTTGGAAGTTGATGCAATAGGCGTAAACTGTTCTCTTGGCCCTGATGAACTTTATCCTATAGTAAAAAAGCTTGCAGAATATACCAATCTTCCACTCATAGTAAAAGCAAATGCTGGACTTCCTGACCCTGTAACAAATCAATTCAAAGTTACGCCGGAACAATTTGCTGAAAGTAATTATAAAATTGCAGATTTAGGAGTAAAAATATTCGGTGGTTGCTGTGGAACTTCTCCGGCACATATAAAAGTTCTTATAAATAAGATAAATCAACATAATTTTGTAGAAAGAGAATATACTCCTCAGGCACGTATATGTTCAGCGGTAAAATGTGTTGAAATAAATCAGCCAAGAATAATAGGAGAACGTATTAATCCTACAGGAAAAAAATTATTCAAACAGGCATTGCTTGACAATAATATAGATTACATTTTAAATCAGGCTATTGAACAGGTACAGGCTGGTGCTGATATACTTGATGTCAATGTAGGACTACCTGCAATAGATGAAAAAGCAATGATGATTAGTGCAGTAAAAGCGATACAATCAGTTACAGATGTTCCGTTACAGCTTGACTCTACTATTCCTGAAGTTCTTGATGCCGGATTAAGAATTTATAACGGAAAACCTATTGTCAACTCTGTAAACGGTGAAGATGAATCACTTGAAAAAATTCTTCCTCTTGTAAAGAAATATGGTGCATCAGTAGTAGGACTTACCCTTGATAAAAATGGAATCCCAAAAACATCAGAAGGACGTTTTGCAATAGCTGAAAAGATATTAAACAAAGCCCTTGAATATGGAATTCCTAAAGAAGATGTATATATAGACTGCCTTACCCTGACAGCATCTGCTGAACAGGAAGGAGTTATGGAGACCCTTAATGCTCTTAAAAGAGTAAAAGAAGAACTGGGTCTTAAAACAGTGCTGGGAGTATCAAATATATCATTCGGACTTCCAAACCGTGAACTTATTACACGTACTTTTCTTACAATGGCACTTCATAATGGACTTGACCTTCCTATTATAAATCCAAATATAGAGTCAATAACAGGTGCTGTAAGAGCATACAAGCTCTTAAAGGGAATAGACAAAAATTCAGTTGAGTTTATAAATATATACAGTCAGCCTGATAAAAATATGACAGCTGTTCCATCAGAAAAAAAGAATATGGATATATTTCAGGCTCTTGAAAACGGCATGAAAAATGAAGCTGTAAAAATCACATCAGAACTTTTAAGTAAGAATGATGCCATGAGTGTTATAAATAATTATCTTGTACCTGCTCTTGATGATGCAGGAAACAAATTTGAAAAAGGAAAAATATTTCTCCCACAGCTTATATTAACTGCTGGTACTGCTCAGGCTTGTTTTGAAGTAATAAAAGAAAAAATTATTCAGAAGGGTGATAAGCCAATATCAAAAGGAAAAATAGTTCTCGCTACTGTAAAGGGAGATATACACGATATAGGTAAGAATATAGTAAAAGTTCTTCTTGAAAGCTATGGATATGATGTAATTGATTTAGGAAAAGATGTAGATAAATCTTTGATTCTTGAATCTGCTATGAAAAATCATGTAAAACTTGTAGGGCTTTCCGCACTTATGACTACTACTTTAAATGCAATGGAAGAAACAATCGAATTACTCAACAGAGAATATCCAGAATGTAAAACAGTAGTTGGCGGAGCAGTTCTTACTCCTGATTATGCTGAAAAAATACATGCTGACTTCTATGCTAAAGATGCAAAGGAAACTGTTGACATTGCCGGAAGAATTTACAGCTGATTTTAATCAGATATTATCTTTTAAAAAGGCATTAATATTATAATTAATTTTCACAAAAAAAATTGTTTTTATATTGACAGTCAAAACATTATATTGCTATAATATAAATATAGTAAAAAAATGAGGTGATTATTATGAAAAATAATATTATCATAATTTTAACATCTCTAATCATTGCTTGCTCCCTTACTGCCTGCGGAAATACTGAACTTGAAAACGTTGCTCCTGTCAACGATATAAATTCATCTGTTTCCGAAAGCGATACAGATAATGCAAGGGAAGATAATCAAGAAAACAATGAAATTAAAGATTTTTCAGAACCAGAAATTACTGATTATTCACAAATGGCAGACTTAATAACTTATACTCCTGAAACTCCCGAAGAATTCAAAGATAAAAATGTAATTGAAACTTACTCAAAGTTATGTTATGCTATCTCTATGAATATAGATGATATTGCCGAAGCAAGCGACGGACTTCTAATAGCAAAAGTTAATGGATTTTCATATACAGCTCTTGGAGATTCTGAATATGGTAAAATACCTTGGACTATAATTCATACAACCATTCACAAAAATTTAATATTAAAGCCGGCACGGATATAGATATTTATACATTCGACGGATATGTTTCAATGCGTGATAGTCTTGGCAATATATTATATTAGACTGGTGGAAAATACGGCGACGAAATCAACAAACCGTCTAAAGAAGAAATCGACAACACTATCTATCACGAAAACACTGATAGCAGTGAACTACCTATAATCGGACAAGAATACGCATTTTATGTAACAACAAGAGATGACGACATCTATGAATTAACGGGTGAACAATATAGTATTTTACTTAAATGTGATGATACATTTATAAGAAAAAATATAAATAATAATATAGAGACTTACTCCCTTGAAGAACTGAACAGACTTTTAAATTAAAAATAAAGGCGGACTGTTAACAATCCGCCATTTTTTGTACTCTCTTATATATATTTCCGATTATAAATGCAATAAAATCAGCAAGTATAGAGGACAAACGCATTACAAGAACAAAAAGCATTATTTTTTCCTCAAAAATACTTCCACACACAAAGAGCATTACTGATTCTCTTATACCAATCCCCCCTGGAGCTCCCGGAGTTACAAAACCGATTATCCAAGCAAACATAAATGCCCCGGTAAAAGATATTATTTCTGATGTTCTGGCATCTTTTCCAAAAATTAAGGTGAGTGATATAAAATACATAGATGCTGAAAAAATACCATTCAGAATATAATAAAGAATACCTTGAAGAAGTTGAAGTCTGTTGCCTCTTTCAAAAGCCTTTGAATATCTTGAAATATATTCTTTTAATTTTTCCTTGAATCTGATATAAAGAACCAAAAATAAAACAATAAGTATAACAGTTCCTGAAATTCCTACAATCAAGAAATTTTTTCCGTATTTCCGAATTAAATCTGAAATAGTTCCCCCAAGTAATATTATGGATATTATTCCGGTTGATATTACACAAAAAAGAATGTCAAAAACAGTTGCACAAGCAACATCTATATGACTTATATGCATATCTGATGCAAGCTTATTTCTTCCGACATACTGAAAAACATTCCCTGGGAGATATTTATATATATTTGAACGTGTATAGACTGGCATTGCTGAAGAAAAAGGTATTTTCTTCCCTGAAAGTGACTGAGTAAACACAAGCCACGGAAAACATCCAAACATTATCAGTAAAGTCTGAATTATAATACTTATTACAAGTGAAAATATTACTTTTCCGGACTTCATCTGATTAAAATCAATATTCATTCCTGCAAATCTCTTTATAAGAAATACAAGTGCAATGATAACTATTAAATTTCCGACAACCTTAAGAATCTTTTTCATAAAAATCCTCACTTATCTTCAAAATCAAATCTGCAAGTTTCTGAGGATTTCCCATTTCCACAAAAAATATGTCCTTATCAGATTCATTGTAAAGTTCATGGGTAGCCTGATTATCTCCAAGAATCATAGGCTTATTCATTGCCCTGTATATATATGCCTTACCCGGAATAGTACGTTTTGCTTTCATTATATTGCCATCAAAGTGACCGGCAAGACATAAATCAACTCCTGCGATTTTTTCAGCAAGTTTATCTTGTGGAAGCCATTCAATAAATTCTGTAATCTTTTCACCTTTTTTTATATTGTTTTTACCAAGAGGGCCTATGAATATAAACTTTATATTTTCTTTGTTTTCAAGAATTTCAATTGCATCAAGTATAACCTGAACTCCCTGCAAAGGCAGTACACTTCCGAAATAAAGAACAGTAAATTTATTATTTTTAGGCATCTGACGTGGATAATATATATTTTTGTCGGCTTCAAGATAAAGGACTTTCATTTTATTTCTGGGATATTTAAATTCCTCACAGAAATAAGAGCCGTGAGCTTTTGTATCACATATTGCAAGTTCAGCAGACTGGAGAGTTATTCTGTCAATGTATTTTATAAATTTTCCTATTAGACTTTGTGGTCTAAACTTTTTTCTGTCAAAACAGAGAGTATCATACATTGATATAAAGAAATCTTCTATTATGGGTTTTTTTAAAAGCTTATGCTTAAAAACAGGAATTACAAGCTGAGGAGCAAAAGCAATAAAACTCATATCAAAATCATTCATATTAACTTTTAAAATCTCCTTATATACATAAATAAGTCTTTTAAAATAGCTTTTCTTTGGAGAGCTTATTATTTTAAGTGCATTTCCATTTTCTTCAAGTATTCTTATTTCCTGACATATTCTAAGATAATCAGAATTCTTTGTACTGACAAAAAGTATATTTTTATTTTTTATCTCTGTTATATTCACCATTATTCACCTTATCACAGTCTGCTTTTCTTACTCTATATTGTACATCTTCAAGAATTTTTCTGTTTGCAGCAATAGTATCCCCAAGAAGCCCTATTGCGATTGTCTGGAATCCCATCATAAGAAGTACAGCCGTAAGTATAAGCGATTGTATATGTCCGCCGCCATCTCCCATAAACATATAAACAAGAAAACGTATTCCAAGAACAAGTCCGAGAATAAACATTACCGAACCGATTGTACCAAAGAACTTCAAAGGTTTATACATTACAAAAGAACGAGTAATTACAGTAGATGAACGTTTCATATAACGCCACATACTTGAAAAGAGCCTTGATGGACGTGTTTCAGGATTTGTTCTTATAGGCACAGAAGTCATAGCTGTTTTATTATGACCTGCCTGTATAATAGTTTCCAGAGTATAAGTATACTCATTTACAACATTAAGTCTGAGTGCAGCATCACGTGAATAAGCTCTGAATCCGCTTGGAGCGTCTGGAATATCAGTATTTGAAGCTACTCTAACAACCCAGCTTCCAAGATGCTGAAATTTTTTCTTTTTCCATGAAAAATGCTCTGTTTCATCAATAGGTCTTTCACCAATTACTATATCTGCCTTATTTTCAAGAATAGGTCTTACTATTTTTTCAATATCAGCACCACAGTACTGATTATCAGCATCAGTATTTACAATAATATCTGCACCAAGATGAAGACAGGCATCAATACCTGCCATAAATCCTTTTGCAAGTCCCTTATTCTGTTTGAATGATATTATATGATGAAATCCGAGTTCACGAGCTTTTGCTACAGTCTTATCTTTACTGCCATCATTTATTATCAAATATTCTATGGTATCTATTCCGTCAATATGCTTTGGAAGGTCATTATAAGCCAGTTCAAGGGTTTTCTCCTCATTGTAGCATGGTATCTGTATAATAAGTTTCATTTTTTAAAAACTTCCTTTCACGTTATAATTAACAGTTTCATTTCAGGAGGCTGAAAATGATATTGATTTAAGAGGAATACCAAGCATACGTGAATCATTCGGATTTGCCTGCGAGGCGTTCCAGAGATTAGTTTTTATTGTAATAAAATTCTCACCGTCATTTATCATATATTTAGGTATGTTAAAATGAATATCCTCACAGTTGCTATAAGAATTTATTAAAATAGTTCCAACTTTTTTGTCATTAATATAAAATTCAAGATTAAGTTCTTCAATGTCAATATTGTCAAATGGTATAACTGTACCAAAAGCAACAGTCACATTATAATCAGACGGATAAAGCTTAGTTAGAATTTCAATTTCATTTTCTGATGACCAGCAGAAATCATTCTCAAGATTATAAAACCCATTGAAAAGTTGATAATCTTCTGATACTTTGTAATTCAATTTATATTTTTCAAATGAATACAAGAATATATCATCTCTGTATTCAAGAAATTTATAAGACATCGGTATAAGTTCACCTGTATGACCGGAATCATCTTCAGAATGTTCTATAGTATTTTTATAGATTGTAACAAAATCATCAGAAGACTGCATTTTATTAGTAATATAAAAGATTTTGTCATATTTAACCTGAAGTTCTGCAAACTGATTTTCATTGAATTCAAAATATGGATATACATCAGCACCTGTAATATTTCTTATTGGCAGAAAAAGAGATGATGTATAAAATTTATCCATAACAACACAATCATCATCTGAAATAATATCACATATATCTTCCATTACTGCCCATTCCATTCGTGTATCGTCTTTGGCATTCATAAGGAAAATATCATAAGGATATACTACAAGCATTCCGGCAACAGATACTGGATAAATAAGTTTTCTTCCAAATCTATCAAGGGTAAGCATTCCAAATATTACTGCAACAGAAATAAATGGTACAAGATACCTTGAATAATAGAAATAATATTGTATATCATACCTTAGAAAAGCTGAATATATGAGAATACAATAAAAAAACATAAGAAAAACAGTAAGTCTCGAATTTTTCTGAATATAGAATTTAGGAGAAATCAGTGCAAATATAACTGCAAGGGGTATCAGAATTATTCCTGCATTACAAATAAATCCCCATAATGTAACAACATTTGCATCTTTTAACGTATCATACTTTGAAAATGCCTTTATAACAATAAATAATACTGGCAATATTATAAGTAATGACAAAAATATTTTAAAAATCTTATTTTCAGAAGCTTTCTTATTAAAGACGGTCTTATCAAATTTTTTTGTATTCTTTCTGCCATATCCTGATACAAAAAATACAAATATAACAGATATAATTAATAATGTCATACTGAATACAGCAACAACTATATTTAAATTGCTTACATCAATACCGCCTACAAAAACAGGACTATAATTATTCATAGTATAAGCAGGTTGTACATTTCTCATACAAAAATAACTTATAAGATAACCTATAGCTGTAACAGGCATTAATATAGCATACTGTTTCTCACGTGTAAAGAAATACATTCCACCATATATCATAAAGAAAAGTGGTATCATAGTATATATTGAAACGTGATAACAACCAAAAACCGCAACAGGTAAAATTGAAAGCCATTTATTATCCGGATTTTCATCATCTGTCATAAAATACATAAACATTAACGGGATAAGTGCAAGGAACATTTCTGTAAGCGTTGATTTCGCCGACCATATAACAACTGGTGCAGAGGAACTTATAATACAAGCACATAAACAAGACCAGTTTTTAAGCTTTAAATTATGACATATAAAATAAACAAGGAAAATCATACACATATAAAATATAGTTTCTACATCTGTCATATTTTCCATACCGAAAAGCTCTCCCCACATAGCAAGCATTGCGGTATAAGTAGGTATGCCGTGAAAAATTCCGGAAACTCTGCTGACATTAAAATCAAATATTCCCTCTGCTGGAAAATTACTGCTTAAAATATCATAGCCCCTCATATAATTTATTACCCAATATTCAAAAGCATCTCTTTCTTCCTGAGTTTCGAGTTTATGATATTCTTCAAAATCTTTTTGCTTAGCATTATCACTGTTCATAAGAGCTATAGCCTGCATCTGATAAACGCCTTGGTCTTGTCCCATACCAAAAACCTCATTTTTTAATTTTACAAATGGAAATGCAAGCATACATATAATTACAGGTATGAGCATAGATTTTATCGAGAAGTCACATTTAAATATTCCATTTTTCAAAGATTTACGCCGGATTATCAAAATTGATGCAAAAAGAAAAATATCAAGTATAAGTGACAACGCTCCGGCTCTGAAAAGCGAAAACTTATCTATTACAAAAAGTCCCATACTGCTGAATACATAACTGAAAAAAAACCATGTGACACCAAGTACAGAAGATTCTATTATATTTTTCTCCCTGAACCATACTACAGAAAGCAAGACGGAAAAAATAACTGCACTTAAACAAACAACTGAAAAAGAACTCATATTTTGATATTGTCCTTTCCGTTCATAAGACACACTTTTTCAATTATATCCCTGAACTTTTTCATAATAACATTCCATTCATAATTTTCTGCAATATATTTTTCTGCATTTTTACACATAATACTATATTCATCATTATGGGAAAAAATATAATCAATAATCCCTTCAAACTCAAAATAATTCATATAATAAAGACCCGCATTACTTTTAATGCAATGACCTTTTAAAACTTCACATTCACCATTTACTATAACAGGTATTGAAAGTTTCATAGCTTCAAGTACGGAAATTGAAAGACTTTCAAATTTTGACGGAAGTATAAGACATTTTGCACCAGAAATTCCACTAAATTTATCTTCTTCACTTACAAATCCAAGACTGATTATATCTTTATGCTTCGGAATATCACATACTTTTTTGCCCATAAGAACCAGTTTAATATTGCTCTGAGGATTACGTTTTTTATACTCGACAAAATATTTAAAAAGCATCGGACAGTTTTTTCCCTCATCAATACGCCCTACATATATTATATAATCATCATATATACTGAATTTTTTTCGGAATTCATCTTTATTGGATATGCTTGGAACTTCAACGCCTGTTCCCATTACATCGGAAATAATATTATTACAATTAAAAAGATTCTGAACAAGCTGTTTTTCCTCATCAGTAAGAAATATATAAGCTTTAGGCATTCTGAATATTTTTTCAAAAGTCTTGAAATGTATAAAAGGTTCTTCATGAGCGGTCGGAATAAATATAGATTTCTCTGCAACCTCTGGAAGTCCCTTTACTGAAAGATAATAAAGATATGTCACAAATATAAATACATCATACTTATCTTTATTTTGTTTTATATATTCTATTGCATCAGGACAATAAGGACCTTGCTTTTCAAACCATATTTCTTCATGGGAAATATCAGGATTATTTTCCTGCAATGACTTGAGATATTTTCCATTATATTCATTAAAATCACTGGCTCTCTCTTTCAGGACAGAAAAACGTAGTACATTTACATTGTTAATTATTTCTCTGTCAAATTTATAATAATCTGCCCACGTTGTATATTCAAGAGCTTTTGTAGTTATAACATCAACTTCAAAATTTTCAGAATCATCAGCAAGACGTTCGGCAATAAGACGTGTATAATATTCTGAACCGCCATTGACTTCAATACCATATCTCTGATTTACAAGTGCAATCTTTTTCATAATCATCACTCCCCTGCAATTTCTCTGAAAAATTCAAAATATTTTTCAGTTATAATATCCCATGAAAAATTACAATTAACATAATTTTTCCCATTATATCCCATAAGACAAGCTGTATCAGGGTGAGAAACAATATAATTAACACAGCCTTCAAATTCAAAATAATTGCTGAAATAAAGACCCCCGTTTGATTCTGAAACGAAATTTTTCGTAACAGCACAGTTCTGATTTACAAGAACCGGTCTTCCACAAAGCCAGCTTTCCATAATAACAAGTGAAAAGCTCTCATTTTCAGACGGCTGACACATCAGAAGTGATGCACCACATGCATTATATTTGTCCTGAACATCAACAAATCCCAAATCATAAACATCATTTCTGATATCAACAGGAATATCTATATTTCCGCCCCCTATAAGTACAAGTTTAATATCATTCTTCATACGTTTTTTATACTCTGAAAAATATTTTAAAAGTGTATGGACATTTTTACCTGTATCTTTTCTTCCAGCATAAAGTATAAAAGGATTTTCTATCTTAAATTTCTTTTTAAAATCCTCCGGAAAAGATTTTATATCAGTATTCATTCCTATACCCATAATTATAGTTCTGGTATTGCTTTTACTGAACTGATAAATCTTTTCAGCAAGTTCAGCTTCAGGTCTTGCATTGAATACCATTCCGGCAGATTTAGTGAAAACCTCTTTGAATCTTCTGAAATAAGCATAAGATTCATCATGAAAACATGGAATAAGCACTGCTTTTTCCGGACAGGCTTTTACACCATAATAAGTCGTGCCGAACATATATGGTATATACACAAATACTGAATATTCTTCACTGTGTATCTTAATATAATCATAAAGTTCAGGACTATTTACCATTTCTTGAAGAAAAATATCCTCTTCTTCAAGAGTAACTGACTGTTTATTTATAAGTTTCAAATTTATTTCATCAAAAACTCTTGTATTTCTTTTTCTTGCCTTGAAACGTCTTATTTTTATTCCGTTTGCTGACATGGACTCTCCGGCACTGAAATAATTTATACTCCAATCTGCATTAAAATCTTTTACACAGGTTGTAAGTATTTCAACATCAGCACCCTTATTTTTAAGATGAGAAGAAACTTCTCTCATCTCCATTTCTGCACCGCCTGGAATATTATCATCAAACCACGGAACAACAAATCCGATTTTTTTCATATTCATATCCTCTAACTATTTTCGATAAAATTATGCAGATACTTTTCAAACATATCCCTTATTTTATTGTACTGAAAGTCTTCAAGACGTTTACGCTGTATTTCTATTATGGATTTACGCAGGTTTTCATCACTCATAAGACGATGCATAATCATAGAAACAAAAATAGGATTATTGTCATCAAGAAGTATACCGCTTCCGCCCAGTGTATCTCCTATTGCACTTGTATCATATGCGATAATAGGAACATCAAAAAACATCGCCTCAACAAGGGGAACACAAAATCCTTCGTGTTCACTCATACAAAGAAATAAATCGGCGATTTTATAATATGCAAGTATTTCATCAAATTTTATATGACCAGTAAATATAACATCATCAAGACCCAGAACTTCTGTGTATTTCAGAAGACGTTCATAATAATTCTCCATTCCTGAATATGAACCGACAAATATAAGCCTTGATTTCGGATTTATCTTCTTGTACTGATAAAAAGCTCTTATAACATTCTCCTGCTTTTTATTCGGTGCAATTCTCCCGACAAATATAATATTAATATAGCCATCATCAGAATATTTTTTTATTACCTTATCATCAGGCTTTTTTCTGTAATCATCGAACGGTATAAGAATAGGTCTTATATCTATAGGACATTCATATCCCATATCCATAAGATTCGATTTATTAAAAGATGATACTGCAAGACAATAATCTATCTTATCTTTAAGATATCTGACACCCTCCAAACCATACTCTGTAAGAGAAGCTGATGCAGTATTATATGGCTTGAAAAATTCCGGAGGCGTTATATTGTGATAAATCATAATTTTACGGCATTTATACGAATCCAACTTAAAGCTAAGGTCAGTGCCAGTAGATTTATGATATATTATAACATCATCTTTACTGATATTTTTAAGACTGTCAATATGAAAAGCAGTATTTTTAGGAAGCCTTGGGTCAATATTTTCAGCATATATTGAAGTATCAAAACCCATTTCTTCAATTACGGCTTTAAGTGCTCTTGTATCATTTCCAACAGCATCACCAAAGGAAAGAGTCGTAAGTATCTGTATTACTCTCATTTTATACCTGCTTTCACTTTTTTTCTTTCAGGACTTTAATTTCTGCATCAAGAGATTCAATGCGTTTTATAAGATTTTTCTGACTGAGTTCAAGTATTTCAATTTTTTTCAGAAGTTCCTGAGTATCTAGATTATTTTTATTTTTATTAAAAGAATTCATAACCTTTACAGCATTTGCATTAAACTGATTCTGTTCAAAGACAACAGGTTCAACATAAAATTTAGTAAGTTTTCTTATTACTTTTTTTATGAATACAGATAAAGCATTGCCTTTAAGTTCTTTATAAGGCTGTACATTGAAATGACTGTTAAGATACATAAGAGCTGAATCTGTTTCATCAGAATCTGATGAAGAAACATCAAGAGCCTTTTTATATGGTATATCTTCAAAACTAAGCATATCATCAGTAAGATTTTTATCTTTAATCTCCTGTCTTATTTCACGCATTATATCTTCTATACATAAATTATTGTTATTATCCATCAAACTTATTCCTTTCAAAAGTTACTTAACAGCTATAACAGCATAATCCTGACTTCCAAACATCATCTCTGATACCTTTTTCATAGCATTATTAAATTCATCAATATTATCAATAATATCCTGACTATCCGAATAATATTTCAGTTCAGGAATATCATAAGGCGCACGACTGTTTTCAGTAAATATAATTTCAATATTTCTGAATCCTGCCTTTTCAAGATAATATTTCATAGTCAAAGGATGCACAGGTTTTATATGAGAGGGGTCTATATAAAATGCATTTGTATATATAGACAAAGAAACAGGATTAGGAGTTTCTATAATAATGCAACCGCCTTCCGCAAGTTTTTTATAAGCATTATTGCAAAGACTGATTATCTGATGAGTTTCAAGATGTTCAACAACCTGTCCGGCAAAAATTCCGTCTATTTTATTTAAATCATCTGAACAATCAAGATTTTCAAGATATTTGATACCATCACCGCAAGTAGCATCAAGGTTTTTCATACAACAATATTCAACATATGGCTGATATATATCAACCCCGTGTGCATTGATATTATTATCACTCATAAGAGAAAGAAATTCTCCCCTGCCACAGCCTATATCAAGAACATTTTTCTTATCTTTGAAGTATTTCACATAAAATGATTGTGTCTTTTTTATATTTTCAATTGAACCTCTGAAATGATTTTCAAAATCAAAATAATCAATATCATCATAAGCCAGAACAGGAATTTTTTCATCAATTATCTTGTTTTCTGTTTTTTCCTGAGCATTGATACTACTGTTATTTCTGATATTACTCTGTATAGTATGGATTTTTACTTTTAATAAATCCGATTCACTTTGGAGAGCTTCTATAACATCATTATTATTTCTGACATTAACAGAAAGATTTTCAAAATCATTTTTTAAAAGTCTGAATGATTCAGATTCTGCATTTAGATTTCGGACATTTTCAGAAAGTTTTTCAAAATCATTAAGTTTTGTATTTATATGATTTACAGCTTCCGATATATTTGTTAAATTTTTGTGTATATCTTCAATGTGTTTATCAATACATAATATTTCATTTTCAGCACACTCAAAACCTTCAAGAATATCTCTGAAAAAAAAATATTTAAATTTACCCTTAATATTTCTGAAATTATCAAGGTATTCTTTGATACTGCCCATTTAACGTCAGTCCTTTCAAGTAAATCTTAAATAATCCAGTTATGTTTTATTCTGGTAATGCCAACATCTCCGGAAGAAGAAATTATATTTATTCTGTAAGCTTCTCTGAAATAATCAACTGGTATTCCGTCACCTGATTCTATGGCAATATCAATCAGATATTCACCGGAAAGCAGATTCACATCATCAAGTATTATCTCAACTGTTCCGTTTTTTTCAATATTAAAAGTATTAAGCTTGTCTATTCTTGTATTTGTTCCATAGCATTGTATACCATCAAGATTAAATATACCTATTCCAAATACTGCATCTTCAACTTTCTGATTGACAGTATATTTTACTTTTATTTTTATATTTTCACCCGTTTTAAATACTTTTTGTTCTTTATTATTCTGGTCAAAAGCTTTTATATCAGTAATACGTGCTTTGCCATTTCCCCAACGTTTTTTTGATTCCTGATTTGATTCCTGATTCAATTCAGGGTTTTCTGAAACATCTTCAGTTTTATTCTGATTCTCATCTTTAATTTCAGATTTTTTTTCAAGTTCTTTCTGAGTATTTTCCTGAAGTTTCTGTCCCATAAACTCAAGATATTCAAGGTCTATTTCCTTTGGAGAACCTTCGGCTTTTATAACTCCCTCGTGAATCCAGATAGAACGCTCACAAATCTGTTCAATCTGACCCAAAGAATGAGATACTATTACTATAGATGTCCCGCTTGCTTTTATTGACTTAAGTTTATTAAAACATTTAGCCTGAAAGTTTGCATCTCCGACCCCAAGAATCTCATCAATAAGCAATATATCTGCATCAACATTTATTGCAACAGAAAAAGCAAGCCTCATATACATTCCAGATGAATATGTTCTTACCGGATTATCTATAAATTCTTCAAGTTCAGAAAATGAAATAATATCATTAAGACGTTCATCAATTTCCTTTTTTGTAAGTCCGAATATAGAAGCATTTGTATATATATTTTCACGTCCGCTCATATCAGGATGAAATCCTGCACCAAGTTCGATAAGGCTTGATACTCTTCCGTTCATTTTTATAGTACCGCTATCTGGATACATAATTTTTGTAAGAAGTTTCAGAGTTGTACTTTTTCCACAGCCATTATGTCCTATAAGTCCTATAGCCTCACCTTTTTTTACCTGAAAGCTTATACCTTTAAGAACCAGTCTTTCTTCATATCTGCTACGTTTTCTGAAAAGCAAACGCTCTTTAAGGTCATTGCCTTTATCAAGATATATTTTAAACTTTTTCGTTATATTATCAACGTCAATAGCTATTTCGTCCTTACTCATCAAAGTTCCTCCGCAAAATGTTTCTGAAGTTTTCCAAATATAAAGCTTCCCAGCACAAGAAAAAATATGCCAAGTCCACACGATGATACAAGAGAAGCCAAATCCGGAATTTCACCGCCATACAATACTGCTCTGTAGCATTCAATAACGTGAGTCATAGGATTTAAATTGAACAATGGCAGGAGATTTTGAGGCACTATTGATTTTTCATACATTATAGGAGTCATATACATCCAAGCCATTGTAAATATACCAAGAATATGCTCCAAATCTCTGAAATATACAGTTATTGCAGAAGTAAGAAGTGCCATACCAAGTGCAAGAATATATTCCACTATCATTATAACCGGAAGACACAACAATGCTACGGGATTTATTCCTGTTCCTGAAATAATTATAACCGCAAAAATTACGATAAAACATAAAAGCATATTGACAAAACAACTTGTTACATATGAAATTGGTATTACTTCACGAGGAAAATATATTTTTTTTATCAAATCTTTCTGTGCAACAATCGAAGATGAACCGCCTGTTACAGATGCCGAAAAAAATATCCAAGGAATAAGTCCGACAAAAAGATAAAGATAATATTTATCTATATTATTAGGCAGAATATAAGAAAATACTATTGTGTATACCAAAAGCTGTAAAAGAGGATTTATAAATGTCCAGAGAAAACCAAGTACAGAACCTTTATAGCGTCCCCTTAAATCTTTTCTTACAAGACTGAATATCATCTGACGATAATCATACAATTCTTTTAAACTGCTCATTTATTTTTCCTTTCAATATATAAATATCTGATTTAACATTCAGGGTGAAATTACCATCACCATTTATTATAATATATACTATTTCCGGATTTTTGTCAACAGTTCTTATTAATATAATTCATTACATATATCATGAGACTTTTATATTATTGTTCTGAAAAATATAAAAATTCTCTTTAAAATAATTCAAAAAAGTCTTGACAAAGCATAAAATATATAATACACTAGCTATAAGCTTATAGCTAGTATTTAGTATATAGAGGACATTAATATGATTAATAATAACACTACCCTTGATGATTTAATTAAAATTGTAATCTGTACTTTAGATGATGTACAAAGCGGTGAAGAATTCATTATCAAAGATTTATTCCGTGGTATAGAATGGAACAGAATCCCTAAAGGAATGCGTACAAAGCTTGGTTCAATGATTCTTTATCTTTCAAAAGGGAAAAAATTATCTGGTGTAATCAAGCCAGTTAAAAAAACTCCCCAAAATCAACAAATATATATAAAAATATAGTTATTTATTTTCAAAAGGCATCATAAGATTTTTATAATATTATTCTCACGGAAATCAATTTTCAAAAACTTGACAAGTATGGTATAATAAAAATATGAAA
>CAMWNQ010000003.1 GCA_947175655.1 uncultured Clostridia bacterium
AAAAAGTAAATAAGGATAATTATAAAATAATAAGGAGGTGTTTAATATGAAAAAGATTTTTAAGTCTTTAATAGGTGGTGTGGTTCTTGCTTCAATGGCAGTTTCATCACTGGCTGTAAGTGCTGCAAATACACACACAACAGACCCTAATGGCAACGGCATAATTGATATTGCAGATGCAGTGTATGTTTCGGGTTATCTTCACGGAAATTATGAAGTGTCTGATATTTATGCATTGGATTTTAACGGTGATTTATTAGTTGATGATTATGATTCTTTAGCAATTCAGCGTTATCTGGCAAAAATGGATTATTAATTTAGAAAGAGGATTAAAAAGAGGATTAAAAAATGGAATTTAAAACTAAAAGAAAAACAGCAGTAGCTTTTGTTTTAAGTATGCTTATTCTTATGCTTTCTGTTGTTTATTGTATGCCAAAGATTGCAGATGCAGCAGATGCAAATGGAATAGATTATTTACGTCATGATTATAGTGGTCTTACACCAGATGAAGTATACAATTTAAAGCTTGATATGAATAATAATACGTCTAATGCGTATAGCACTTCTAATCAAAGTGATTATATTTTGGAAAGTGACACTGCAGTAGTTCGCATAGTTTATATTGACAACTATGGTGAAGAAATTCCTTGTTCTGGGTTTATTATTGATGATAATACTATAGCTACAGCAGCACATTGTGTATATGATTTTTCAAAAAAGAAATTTTGGGACTTTACAATTTATATAACTGATTCAGTTGGAAGAATTCTTCAAAGTATGAAACCTAAATATGTTCATGTGCCATTGAAGTATGCAAAAATAGATTATCAAAATGCACCAGGTTATATTTATGACTATGCTATGATTGTTGTTGATGCAGATTTAAGTGGATATGAAAAATTTAATCTTGGTATTGCAACAAATAATTTTGCTTCAAGTGATACAACAATTAGTGTTTCTGGCTATCCTAATTTAGATGGACAAAATGAACATTGCCAAAAACGATATACGGCTACTGGAAAGATAAGTGATATTACAGGATTAAGAATAATATATGATAATATTACAACATGGGGTGGTTTAAGCGGAGGTCCTGTGTATGTTGAGAGGGAACTTTTTGGACAAAAATACAAAACTGCTATTGGTATTCATGTACGTGGTGGCGGTTATGGAACACGAATAACATCAGATTTATTAAAGTTTTATTATAATAATGAAGAAATAGTACCGAGGAGTTGATTTTATGAAAATAAGTAGACTTTTAGCTGTATTATCAGCTTTAACAATGATGGCAGTTTCAAGCATTCCGACTTTATCATTAGCAACTGCTGTTCCGATAACATTAGAAAAAAATTCACCAATAATAAAAGCATATCTTGAAGGATATAGACTTGTAGATGATAAAGGTGTGCTCGAAACTTATGCTCTATATAGTGACAGAGATTATTATCAGGTTTATATTAAGGAAGATTTTACTTTTAATTATATGAAAATTTATGTAGTAAGTGTATCTGAAGAAAATAAAAAAGTGTATTTTGTACCGTTGGAAATTATGGGCAATGATTTATTAACTATGTATAATTTTCATCATTGTAATTATGCTACTATTGATGAAGGAGTTGAAGCAATTCAAAGTTATATAGATGAAAATAATCTTGATTGTACAGTTGTTGAGAATATATGTCTTGATGAATATGAAGATGAATTTTCATGGCTTGTTTATGGATATAAAGTTGTTCCTAATGCTGAAACTACATTTGAAGGGTATATAGATTTAGCTAAACAATTAAAAGATGGTTTAGGATTAATTCCTTATGTTACAGGAATGCAATCAAGTTTTACTATTGAACTTGAAAGCACAATTGCCGGAGATGTTAATTTAGACGGAACAGTAGACATAGCAGATGTAGTTGCAATTTCAGCATATACTGGAGATGCTGAAAATAATTCATTCAAATCAGAACAGCAGATAATAAATGGTGATGTTCACAACACAGGTGATGGACTTACTGCAAATGATGCACTTATGATACAGCAGTATCTCGCAGGAATGATTGACAGTTTAGAATAATAATTTAATAAAAAATGGGGACTGTTTTAAAACAGTCCCTTATCAAAATAAAGGAGGTCAATTTTATGAAAAAGATAAATAAACTTATATCAACAATATTTTCAATATCAATGCTTGCATCAATATCTTTACCCTTTGCAACATCAGCAGAGGAAACTAATTATCAAGTATATGGAATGCCTCTTGAAAGAATGACAATGATAGATAAAAAAGGTTATACAGATGAATATCTTCTTTCAGAAGACAGTATTGTTTTTAGATTCCAATGGACGCTTGAAGACCTTGAAAATTTAGATTTACCACAGGACATAAAAGATAAAATAGACCCATTTGCTTTTACTTTACCGGAATATTATGTTTGCTATGAAGATTATCTTAAATATGATGATGAGGGTGTTTGCAGATTATCTGTTACTATTGATGATATAGGTCTTTTATTTCTTACATATGTTTTAGATACTGAAGAAAAATATAATGAAATGTCAGAATACCTTGATAAAAATTATCCGGATTTGGAACTTATTAAAATAAACATGGAAGGTATTGCAAACGATGATGCTGACATAGATAAAAGGTTGCAGAGCATTGTATTTTTACATGAAAATGATATTTATATGTTAAAGAATGTTGATGATTATCTTGCAACAAGTGAAGAGGAAATGTTTGAAATAGCAGTACAGATACAAAAAGATTTAGGATATGATATTCCTTTTATTTGTACTCAGGATGTGCCACGTGGTTGTGAATTAGTTTATGGTGATGCAAATTTTGATGAAGAATTATCGATTGCTGATGTCGTTGCACTTTCAGCGTATATTGGAAATCCTAAAAGTAATCCAATTTGTGATTTTGCAACAATAATAAGTGATGTTCATAATAGGGGCGATGGAATTACTGCAAATGATGCACTTATGATACAGCAGTATCTCGCAGGAATGATTGACAGTTTAGAATAAAATATCTTATAAAAGGCGGGCTTTATGCCCGTTTTTTTATGCTAAAATATGTACGTGGTATGCGTACAAGCGTATTTACTAAAAATACAGTATTTTAGAGAGTTTTTTTGTCTTGTAAGTCTATTGACTTTTTTGCATTTTTTGTAATATAATATAAAATAGTGTTGTAATCAGATATTTATTTTGAAAAAAAGGATTGATTTTATATGAGTAATAAAGTTGTTAAATTCGGCGGAAGCAGTCTTGCTGATGCAAAGCAGTTTTTAAAGGTTGCAGATATAATCAGAAGTGACAGTCAGAGAAAATATGTTGTACCGTCTGCACCGGGCAAGAGATTTTCTGATGATATTAAAGTAACAGATATGCTTTATAGTTGCTGTGACCTTGCTGGAAGCGGTATTGATTTCAGTGAGTCTTTTGCAAAGATAACAGAACGTTATAATGGTATCATTAAAGATTTAGGCATAGATTTTTCACTTGATGAAGAATTTGAATCAATAAAAGCAGAACTCAAGTCAAGACCTGCCAGAGATTTTGCCGCAAGCCGTGGTGAATATCTCAACGGAAAACTTCTTGCTGCATATCTTGGATTTGAATTTGTTGATGCAGGAGATATTATTGTTTTTGATACAAATGGAAATCTTATGCTTGATGAAACTATAAAGAGAACCAGAGAACGTCTCTCAAAAACTGAATATGCAGTAATTCCTGGATTTTATGGAAAAACTACTGAAGGAATAGTAAAGACTTTTTCAAGAGGTGGTTCTGATGTTACAGGTTCAATCGTTGCAAGAGCAGTGAACGCTGATATTTATGAGAATTGGACTGATGTTTCTGGATTTCTTGTTGCAGACCCAAGAGTAGTTGAAAATCCTGATGTCATAAATATGATTACTTATAAGGAACTCAGGGAGCTTTCATATATGGGTGCTACTGTACTTCACGAAGATGCTATTTTCCCTGTAAGAGAAGCAGGCATACCTATTAATATAAGAAATACAAACAAACCTCAGGACGATGGAACTATGATTGTATCTGATGACCACGATTTCAATGATGAAACTGTGCCTCATACAATCACAGGTATTGCTGGCAGAAAAGGTTTCAGTGTAATCAATATAGAAAAGGCTATGATGAACAGTGAAAAAGGCTTTGGTATGAAGGTACTTAAAGTTCTCTGTGACAATGATATTTCTTTTGAGCATATGCCATCAGGAATAGATACAATGAGTGTTATTACTGATACTGAAAGCATTAAATCAGTTGAAGACAAGATTATTTCACAACTCAGAAAAGAAGTAAATCCTGACAACCTCGAAATAGAACATGGAATAGCACTTCTTGCTGTAGTTGGAAGACGTATGAAAAATACAAGAGGTACTGTTGCAAGACTTTTTGCATCACTTGCACACGCCAGAATCAATGTAAAAATGGTTGACCAGGGTTCAAGCGAACTTAATGTAATAGTTGGTGTGAATGAAAGTGACCTTAATGAAGCAATCAGAAAAATCTATGATATGTTCATAAATTCAGAAAAAGATTAATATTTGTAAATCTAAAAACGGGCTTTATGTCCGTTTTTTTATTTTTATAATAGTTGTAAAAAACATTTGTAAAAAGTGACGGAATATTCGTGGAAAAGTTGTTTAATATGTATATAGACGTTTGCTTTGTAATATGCTATAATGTACTAAAGAATAAAAACCAAAATTTTACAAATATTAATTAGGGAGAATTCGGCTTATGAAAATGAAAAAAATGGTGGCTGGTGTTCTTGCATATATGGCATTTTTGGGATCAGTACCATATTATTCCAGTGTATTAGAAAATTCGTCTATTATAGCTAATGCAGGAGCAACAGGAGTACGTGACAGTTTTTATTATGAAAAGCACGATGATTATGCAGAAATACTGTTTCCAAGAAAAGGAACAGTTACAGCAGAAATTCCAAGTGAAATAGATGGTTTGCCTGTTACTGTTATTGGTGGATTTTATTATGCAGCTGATACTTTAAAAGAAGTCATTATACCTGATACCGTTACAACTATTAGAAGTTGTGCATTTAAGGAATGTACAGGCTTGACTGAAATAGTATTACCAGACAGCATTACATATATAGATGAATGGACATTTTTTGACTGTGAAAATTTAACAAAAGTAATTCTTCCAAGTAATATTACAAGTTTGTCTAATTGTATGTTTGCTTATTGCAAAAATCTTCAAGAAATAACGATACCAGAAAGTGTTACAGTTATTGAAAGACAGGCATTTGCAGGATGTGAAAGCTTAAAAGAAATAAAATTACCAAATAATTTGAAATTTATAGGTGACTTGGCTTTTGAACTCTGTACAGGCTTGACGAAAATGACAATACCAGAAAACGTTGAAGAAATTCAAGAATCCCCATTTTATGGTTGTAAAAATTTCAGTTTAATTACAATATCAGAAAATAATCCTTATTTTGTAACTGATGGTGATGCCATTTTTAATAAAGATAAAACTGAAATTCTTTGTCACTGTACAGGAAACGTCAAAGAAACATATGATATACCAGATACAGTTACTACTATAAGAGAAAAAGCTTTTGAATATTGTGAAAATCTCAGAGAAATAAATATACCAGACAGCGTTCAGTCAATAGGGGAAAGAGCGTTTGTGAATTGTTCTCGTCTTGAAACCGCACATATACCTGACGGAATTACATCACTTGAACTTGGAGTATTTGAAAACTGTAAAAGTTTAGATAATATAAAGATACCAGAAAGTGTTATAACTATGGGGTATTCTGTATTTTTAAATTGTGAAAATATGGGAAACATCTTTATACCAGATACTATTGAAACTGTCAAAGGAAGTGCGTTGTCAAATACTAAGTGGCTTAAAAATCAACCGGATGGTTTATTGTATATTGGAAAAACTTTGTATACATACAAGGGAGAGATGCCAGAAAATACTATTATAGAAGTAAAAGAAGGAACAATCTATATTACAGAAAATGCATGTAGTGGTTATAATGGATTAACTGAAGTAACATTACCTGAAACAGTTAAGTATATTGAAGAAAGAGCTTTTGATTCTTACCGTTTGAAAAAAATAAAAATTTATAATCCTGAATGTGAAATATATCCAAGTTATTTTTATGACACAATCCCTAGAAATGCTGTTATATATGGATATGAAAATTCAACAGCGCAACAATATGCACATGAATGGGGAAATAAATTTGTTGTTTTTGGAACTTCACCTGATGATTTTGATACCAATACCAGTGGTGTAATCGGTGATGTTAATGATGATAATGTTCTTGATGTTGCAGATATAGTAGCAGTTGCTTCATATGTTGGAAATCCTGAAATAAATAAACTCAGTGAACAGTCAATTAAAAATGCTGATGTACACAATACAGGTGATGGACTTACTGCAATGGATATACTTGTACTTCAACAACGTATTGCAAATATAGATGATGTTATTGAAATCAGTTAATATTCCAAAGTAAAATAATAATATAAAAAAGGCGGGCAGTGATGCCCGTTTTTTGTTTCATGAAAGCCTAATTGTCTGAAAAATCCATTATTTCTATTGACAGTCATAATTGAATTTGTTATAATATTGTCAATGCGGATATATTTTCCGTTTTTGTAATTATAATAAAAATAAAATAAGAACAGGTGTTGACATATGAATAAAAAAGACCAGTATAAAAGACTTTTTTCTTTTGGGTCGTCAATAGTTCTTCTTACATTCCTTACAGGAATTTTTGCATTTATCTGGTACAGATATTACAGTGACGCAATAGTATTGCCTTATTATAGACGAGGTAATTGGGTGGTTATATGTATCTATGCTATACTTGTAATGATATTTTTCAAGGCATATGGAGGATTTAAAGTTGGATATCTAAAAAAAACAGATATGTTTTATTCCTATATGCTTTCTCTTGTATGTGTAAATATCATCACATATTTTCAGATAAGCCTTATAGGGCGTGATTTTATGAAAGGGTTTCCGGTTGTTATATTAACTGTCTTAGAGCTTATTTTTATATTTTTCTGGAATACTTTTATAGACAAAATTTATTTTCTGATATATCCTCCAAGACGGCTTATTATTCTTTATGGAAGTCGTCAGGCGGCATCGCTCGTAATGAAAATGAGTACACGTGTGGACAAGTATATGATATGTGAGTCTCTGAATATCAATGATTGTGAAAATGAAGACGAAGTAAAAAATCATATTTTAAAATATGAAGGTGTTATAATATGCGATATTCCAGCAAAAAGCAGGAATGATTATATGAAATTCTGCTTTAAAAATTCAATAAGAGCGTATATTGTCCCAAAGATTTCAGATATTATATTAAGAGGTGCAGAGGATATAAGACTTTTTGATACTCCTTTGATACTATGCCGAAATAACGGGCTTACTTTTGAACAGCGTTTAATAAAAAGAGTAGTTGATATAATATTATCTTTGATAATGATTATAATTTTCAGTCCTCTTATGATTGTTACAGCTTTGTCAGTAAAGATTTATGACGGAGGCAAAATAATATACAAGCAGAAACGTCTTACAATAGATGAAAAGGAATTTTATATATATAAATTCAGAAGTATGATTTCTGATGCCGAAAAATTAGGAGTTCCTCAGCTTGCAAAGGATAATGATGACAGAATAACTCCGGTTGGAAAAGTTATAAGAAGCTGTCGTATAGATGAACTTCCACAGCTTTTCAATATACTTAAAGGTGATATGTCAATAGTGGGACCAAGACCGGAACGACCAGAACTTACAAAGGAATATGAAAAAACAATCCCTGAATTCAGTTACAGATTGAAAGTTAAAGCAGGTCTTACAGGATATGCACAGGTAATAGGTGCTTATGATACAACCCCATATGATAAGCTTAAAATGGATTTGATTTATATTGAAAATTATTCACTCAGACTAGATTTACAGCTTATGTTGATGACTCTTAAAACAATGATTTTTCCTAACAAGAGCAATGCTGAAATCTTAAAGAAAGTTTTTGGTTTTGAAGATGATGATAATATATTCTAAAAACAGAAAGGAAATGACAATAAATGAAAGAAAATATAAAAACAACAGCAGTCATAATGGCAGGAGGAAGGGGAGAAAGATTCTGGCCAAAAAGTCGAAATTCTTATCCAAAGCAGTTTTTATCGCTTACAAAGGACGGCGAAACAATGATACAGAAAACTGTTAAAAGGCTTCTTCCAGTTGTAGAAAAAGAGGATATCTATATTGTTACTAATGCTATGTATATTTCTCTTGTAAAAGAGCAAATACCGGACATTCCGGAAGAAAATATACTTGCCGAACCTTGTGCAAGAAATACAGCTCCTTGTATTGCCCTTGCCGGAGCAGTAATAAGTAGAAAATATGATGATGCAGTAATGCTCGTACTTCCTTCTGATCATCTTATAAGTTATGAAAGACTCTATATAAGCACTCTTAAAAAAGCAATCCTGACAGCAAAAGAGGGAAGAAATCTTGTTACTATAGGGATTACCCCTACTTATCCGGAAACAGGATATGGATATATCAATTTTGGTACTGAAACATCTTCCGTAACTGAAGATGCCTACAAAGTAGAAAGATTTGTTGAAAAGCCGAATCTTGAAACAGCAAAGGAATATCTTGCTTCAGGAAAATATCTCTGGAATAGTGGTATGTTTGTATGGAAAGTATCATCAATAATGGAAAATATAAAAAATCTTATGCCGGATATTTATGAAGGTGCATTAAAAATAAAAGAGTCAGTCGGTACAGATAATTTTGATGAAGTTCTTGAAAGAGAATTCCAGAATTTCAGAAGTGAATCAATTGATTTTGGAGTTATGGAAAAGGCGGAAGATATATATACAATATCTGGAAGTTTCGGCTGGGATGATGTTGGAAACTGGCTTGCTGTTGAGAGAATAAATGAAGTTGACAGTAATCGCAATTATATAGAAGGCGATGTAATTTCAATAAATTCAAAAAGAACTACAATCTGTGGAGGAAAACGTCTTATTTCAGCAGTAGGTCTTGAAGATTTGATTATTGTTGATACTGATGATGCTGTTCTTGTATGCTCTAAAAACAATACTCAGGATGTTAAAAAAGTCATTGAGGAGCTTAAAAAACAAGGAAGAACCGATTTAGTATAATTCATAATTAAGAATGTATAATGCATAATTATTCAGTCTGGGATTAAAAATTATCATTACAATTATAAATTATGCAATTATAAATTATAAATTAAATAAAGGGAGAATTTTAATATGAAAAATGCACTTATTACAGGTATTACAGGACAGGACGGTTCATATCTTGCAGAGCTTCTGCTTGAAAAGGGATATAATGTATATGGTATCTGGAGAAGAAAAGCTACTGTGGACTATGGCAATATTGAACATCTTAAAGGCAAGGTAAATCTCATATATGCTGATATGACTGACCCTGTATCACTTATTTCAGCAATGAGAATATCACAGGCTGATGAAGTATATAATCTTGCAGCACAGTCATTCGTTGCAACAAGCTGGGATACTCCTCTTGGAACAGCTGATATAGATGCTATAGGCGTAACAAATATGCTTGAAGCAATAAGAATAGTAAAACCTGAATGCAGATTTTATCAGGCATCAACATCAGAAATGTTCGGACTTGTTCAGGAAATTCCACAAACAGAAAAAACTCCTTTTTATCCAAGAAGTCCATACGGTGTGGCAAAGCTTTATGGTCACTGGATTACAAAGAACTACCGTGAAAGTTATAATATGTTTGCCTGCTCCGGAATTCTTTTTAATCACGAATCCGAAAGAAGAGGAATTGAATTTGTAACAAGAAAAATAACAGATGCGGTAGCAAGAATAAAACACGGTATACAAGATTATGTAGAGCTTGGCAATATGGATTCAAAACGTGACTGGGGACATTCAAAGGATTATGTAAAAGCTATGTGGCTTATGCTTCAGCAGGAAAAGCCTGATGATTATGTTATAGCAACAAATGAAACAAGAACAGTACGTGAATTTGTTGAAACAGCATTCAATCACGTTGGAATTGATGTTGAATGGCAGGGTACAGGAATAAACGAAACAGGCATTAACAAAGCTACTGGAAAGACAATTGTTAAAGTAAATCCTAAATTTTTCAGACCGGCTGAAGTAGATATACTTCTTGGAAATCCTGAAAAAGCAGAAAACGTACTTGGTTGGAAGCGTGAAATATCATTCAAGGAACTTGTAACAAGAATGGTTGAGAATGATATGAAGCTTGTTGAAAAAGAGATAAAAATAAATAGCATTTTGTCTGAATAACAGGGTAATTTTTTATGAAAATAGCATTTGATGCTGTACCTCTTGTAAGCGAAAAAATAACAGGCATAGGCTGGTGTGAAGCTGGTCAGACCGATGCAATGGCAAGGCTTTATCCGGAAAATACCTATATCTACAATTTTTTTGAAAGCAGAGGTCAAACCGAAAAGACTGAACGTATACAGCAGTTTTTAAAAAGTGGAATAGAAATAAATAAGGCTGATTTTTCAGGATATTTATACAGACTTGTTTCAAATTTTCTTCCTGTTTCCTACTCCCGATTTTTTGGCGGAGAATATGATATAACACATTTTTTTAATTATATAGTTCCGCCAAAAGTAAAAGGAAAGATAGTAGTTACTGTTCACGATATGGTATATAAGGCATTCCCCGAAACTGTAAGAGCAAGAACAAAATATATGCTTGATACAGGATTAAGAAAATCAATGAAACGTGCAGATATTATAGTAACTGATTCAGAGTTTTCAAAATCAGAGATTATAAAATATTTTCCTTGCTATAAGGATAAAATAAGAGTAGTACCCTGCGGAGTGGATTTGAAAAGATTTTATCCAGATAATGATATTAAAAGAATTGAAGAAGTAAAAAAGAATCTTGAAATAGAGGGTGAATATTTTCTTTATCTTGGGACTATTGAGCCACGCAAGAACCTTCAAAGGCTTATTGAAGCTTATTCAAGATTTATAGATAATAATGATAATCTTCCGAAACTTGTACTTGCCGGAGGTAAAGGCTGGCTTTACAATGATATATTTGAAAAAGTAAAAAAACTTAATCTTGACAATAAAGTCATATTTACAAAATATGTACCGTCCGGAGATATGAGGTATCTTATGTGTGGAGCATCTGCATTTCTGTTTCCCTCAATATATGAGGGATTCGGTATGCCACCGCTTGAAGCAATGGCTTGCGGAGTACCTGTGCTTATATCTGGTGAAGCATCTTTGCCAGAAGTTACTGGAAAAAGTGCTGTTATAGTTGATGCGTATTCGTCTGACAGCATTGCTCAGGGAATAGATAAAATATATCATGATAAAAATCTGAGGGCAAGGCTTATAAAAGAAGGTATTGAACGTGCAAAGGGTTTTACTTGGGAAAAGTCGGCGGAAATATTATATAACATCTACAGGGAGATATTATAAAATATGAAAAAGAAAGTCAGAATATTAGAAGTAAACAAAGCATATTATCCTCACATAGGTGGGATTGAAAGTCTTGTAATGCAGTATTCGGAAACATTCAGCAGAAATAATAAATCAGATTTAAGGGTTTTAGTATGCCGTGATGAAAAGGGCAGAACCAAATATGAAAATATAAATGATGTTAAAGTAATACGCTGTGGAAGTTTTGGGACTTATTTTTCTTGTCCGATTTCATTTTCTTTTATATCGAAATTCAGAAAGCTTTCAAAAAATGCAGATATAATTCATATAAACACACCATTTCCGCTTGCAGATTTGGCATTGCTTTTGTCTGGATACAAGGGAAAAGTTGTAATAAGCTGGCATAGTGATGTAGTAAAACAGAAAAAATTATTGTTTTTTTATAAACCTTTAATGATGAAAATGCTTAAACGTGCAGACCTGATAGTTACAGCAACTCAGGGACATATTAACGGTTCACCATATATATCGAAGTTTTCTAAAAAATGCAGGGTTATTCCATATGGACTTGATATTGAAAAATATCTTTCCATAAAAAAGAGACCAATACTTACAGAAAAGCTTAATAATAAATCATCATTAAAAGTTTTCTTTACTGGAAGACTTGTATATTATAAGGGTGTGAATGTTCTTATAAATGCATTTAAAAAAGTCAGAAACTGTGAACTTTTTATAGCTGGTACAGGTACACTTGAAAATGAACTGAAAGAATATGCAGAAAAAAACAATATGGATTCTATTCATTTTCTTGGATTCCTTGAAGACAATGATTTGAAATGTGCATTTGCAGACTGTGATATATTTGTATTGCCTTCAGTTGCAAACAGTGAGGCATTCGGAATAGTACAGCTTGAAGCGATGGTATATTCAAAGCCGGTAATAAATACATCTCTTCCGACGGGTGTGCCATATGTGAGTGTTGACGGAATAAGCGGAATAACAGTTGAGCCATCTAATCCTGAAAAACTTGCTGATGCAATTAATATGCTTGCTGGAGATGAAAATCTGCGTCATGCATACGGAGCGAATGCATTTAAAAGAGTCAGGGATTTATTTAATGCTGAAAATGTTCTTGAAGAGCTTTTTGATGCGATTACTGAAAACAGGTAAATAAAAACAGGGAGGCAATTTATGAAAAAAGTTTTGATAATAGGCGGTGCAGGATTTGTCGGGGGTTATCTTTCGGAAATACTTATCAATAATAATTTTGAAGTACATTCAACATGTCTTCCGTCTGAAAAGATAGTTAATAATAAATGCATTTCCCATAGCCTTGATATACTCGACAAAACTTCTGTTCTAGAACTTTTAAATGACATAGAGCCTGATATAATATATCATCTTGCAGCACAGAGTTCAGTTGCATTGTCTTGGAAAAATCCACAGCTTACTATAGATGTGAATATAAAGGGAGCAATAAATGTACTTGATGCTTTAAAGGAATCTTCAAAATCTGATGCAAGAATAATTTTAATAGGTTCAGGTGAGGAGTACGGTTATATAAGGGAAGATGCTTGTCCTATATTAGAAGATGAAGCCGTAAATCCGGGGAATATATATGCACTTACAAAGGCTTTTCAGTCAATGGCAGGAAAAATTTATGCAAGAGCCTATAATATGGATATAATAATAGTAAGGGCATTCAATCATATAGGAGCAGGACAGTTGCCGGCATTTGTTGTATCTGATTTCTGTAAGCAGGTTGCAGAGATAGAAAAGGGTCTTAAATCACCTGAAATTTTTGTAGGAAATCTTGATGCAAGACGTGATTTTACTGATGTACGTGATGTTGTACGTGCATATATGATGCTTGGTGAATATGGAAAAACCGGAGAACTTTATAATGTAGGAAGTGGAAATTCAATAGCAATAAAAGACATTCTAGATATTGTTGTTTCTCATTCAACGGTTGATATAAGAATCACTGTTGATAAAAACAAGTTGAGACCGTCAGATATACCAGTAATAGAGGCGGATATTTCCAAAATCAAAAGTCATACGGGTTGGACACCGGAAATTCCTATTGAAATGACAATAAAAAGTACACTGGATTACTGGCGTAATAATATTTAATGTTGGGAGTGCATAAAAAATGTCAGAAATAAAATCTATAAAAGAAAAAAGCAATACTTATGACAGTGAGAACAGCGGAGGTTTTTTTAAGACATCTGAAAACCTGAGGACATTCGGAGAAAATCAGAATAATTATAATAATATGCTTGCTGAAAAGATTGAAGAGCTTACAAAGAGAATATGCACGCTTGAAACTGAACAGCAACAGAATAAGGAATTATTCAAACGTCTTGCAAATGAACTTGTTTCATTAAAGGCGGAAGTTGACCGTCTTAAACTCACTTCAAGACTCAATACAAATACTATTGACAGACTTGTGAAAGCAATAGATATTTCCGAAGAAAAGAGTTCAGAAAATCCGGAGAAAAAATAAAATATATTTCAGGACAGGCAAAAAATTTTTTTGTCTGTTTTTTTATAAACTATTGACAAATCAGATAATGTATGATATGATATAAGTGTAATAGTAATCATAATACACTTACTTGAGAAAGGAGGAAAAATTTTTATGTTTACTATCGATTTAATGAGCAGAGTTCCTATATATGAACAGATTTATTTTAAAATCATAGAACTTGTTATCAAGGGGACTCTTAAAGAAAATGACCAGATTCCCAGCGTAAGAAGTCTTGCCAAAAGTACAGGTGTAAATCCTAATACAGTGGCAAAGGCATATCAGGAACTTGAAAGAAATGGCGTAATATATTCTCTTTCAGGACGGGGCAGTTTTATTGCAAAAATAAAGAATAATGTGATAAAAGAGTTCATACTTTCTGATTTTGATGTGGCAGTAAAAAAATCCCTTTCGCATTCGATAAATGCTGATGAACTGAAACAGAGAATTGACAGTATTCAATTAAGTTTAACTGAAAAGCCAGATATTAATATGAAAGGAGATAATAAATATGATTGAATTAAAGAATGTTACAAAAAAATTTGATGATTTCACGGCACTTGATAATGTAAGTCTTACTATTGAAAAAGGTACGGCATACGGTCTTCTTGGTTCAAACGGTGCGGGAAAATCAACAATACTCAGGCTTTTGTCCGGAATATATATACAGGACAGCGGAGAAGTAACGATTGATGGTCAGAAGGTTTATGACAATACAGATATAAAAAAACAGGTATTTTTTATTAACGATGAAACAGTACAGTTCAGCAGTTTTACACTTAAAACCCTTAAGGATTATTATAAGAATTTTTATCCTAATTTTTCTGAAAAAATCTTTGAAGAACTCCGCAGTAAAATAAATCTTCCGCTTAATAAAAAGATAGGGGATTTCTCAAAAGGTATGAAACGACAGGCAATAGTAATAATTGCACTGGCTTGTTGCACTGAATATCTTTTGATGGACGAAGCCTTTGATGGTCTTGACCCCACTATGAGAATAATTATAAAGCAGATGATTATTGATGCAATGATAGACCGTAAACTTACAACAATAATATCATCTCACAATCTCAAGGAAATAAACGAAGTATGTGATACAGCGTGTTTGATACACAAAGGCAATGTAGTATTTTCAAGAGATTTGGACAGTCTTAAAAGCAATATCCACAAAGTACAGCTCGTATTTCCTCCTGATGAATATGGTAATCCTACTGTATACAATAGAGAACAACTTGAAGAAACAGGACTTGAAATACTTCATTATGAAAAAGTACAAAGTGTATGCTATATTATAGTGAAAGGCGATATTGAAAGTATAAATATTGCATTTGCGGTTAAAAATCCGGTTGTTATGGATATAATACCGCTTACTCTTGAAGAAATATTTATCTATGAACTGGAGGTGCTTGGATATGAAAGCAACGGAATCACAGAATATAATAAATAAAAATCCATTTATAAAAGCAAGAATAAGAAATAATATTATAACAAACAAAAAGCTTCTTATAATAATAAGTATACTTCATGCAATAGGCTATCCGCTTCTTGTCTGTCTTGCAATATATGAAGATACCAGAAGAAGAAACGAATATAATTCATATTATGTAGATACAGATATGTTTATAATTGCTTCAGTTATTTCTGGAATTTTAGCACTTTTAGCCGGATTTGTTGTTGCAATGAATACATTCAAATATCAATATAAGAAATCCTGTGTTGATATGAATCTTTCATTACCATTAAGTTCGTCACAGCGATTCTTTACAGATTATCTGACAGGACTTGGTATATATCTTGTACCGGCATTATGTGCGTGGCTTATAGGTGATATAATTGGTGTTATCGGATTACAGCTTGATTCAGAAATGATGGCAGAATCATTTAAAACTTTAAATATCTGCGGAGTAATTATAGTAATAGCAATGATTTTATTCTATACTTTTTCAGTATTCTGCATTACCTGTTGTGGAAGCATATTTGAAGCAATATCATCATCAGTTCTTATAAACGGAGTAATACCGTTATTTCTGCTTGTGCTTGGATACTGCATATGTGATGCAAATCCATATGGCATTGCAGAAGATTATCTGATGATTGAACAGATTTGTTTTACAAGTCCGATAGGCTGTGTGATATTTGCCATTAATTTTCTTGATGACAATTTAGGTGCTATGCCTGTTTTCTGGAGCTGGTTCATTTCAATTATTATATACACAGCATTAATACTGGCATTATCATTTTATCTCTATAAAAAAAGAAAAGCCGAAAAAGTATCAAAGCCATATGTATATAAATTTCTTTATTATATACTGACATCAGCATCACTTTTTATTATAGTTTATGGTCTTTCTGAAATGGATAATTTCTTTGGCGCAGTGTTTATAAGTGCCATATTCTATTTTATCCTTGAAGTTATTACAAACAGAGGATTTAAGAAATTTTATTATTCCGTATTCAGATTTGCGGGTACAGTAGTATCAATAGTGGCAATTGGTCTGTTAAGCAATGCAACAAACGGATTCGGCATATATAAATATGTTCCAAGTCCGGCCGGTGTTTCAGAAGTATATCTGAGTACCTATTTTTATGGTTATTCCAGTGAAGCTTTGTTAAGAAATGAATCTTATTCAGACCGAAATATAATCAAAGCTGTTACACAGTTACAGAAATCATATATTGAAAAGAGTGAAAATTATTCTGATTATGATATAGTATCGGCTCAGAACGAGAATAATGTAATAGATAATACTGAACCATTAGAAATAATTTATTATATGAAAAATGGCAATGTTGTTACAAGAAAGTATAATGTGCTTGTTGATGATTTATATGAGATTTACTCAGTGATATATGATTCTGATGAAGTAATTGAGAAATTTGAAAATAAAATAAATGTATATAAAAAATTGGTTCGTGAAACCGATATAAGCTTTAGAGAAGCAAAGACAGGTCATTCATATGATATTGCTCATATGACTGACGAAATGTGGTCAGAATTTGAAGACGCATATAAAAATGACCTTAGAAATATGACATCTGATGATTATTATTCAAGACAGATTATAGGTGTTGTATATATTAATGACAACTGTTATATAAGAGATAATTTTACAAATACAATTGCATTTTTAGAAAAATATATACCTGATTTCAATACTTCCGGAACGGATTTCAAACTTAGTGAATTTGCCGGTCAGTCAGTTTATTTAACAAAAGATGTGCTTTTCAGAGACGGAACATTGAGTGATATTTATGCTTCAAATCAGTATTATGGCTATAATTACTGTATTGACAGAAATTATAACAGATATGTTGGAGTAGGAAGAGAAGAAAATATTAGTCATCTTTCAGCCAGTGAATTTTCTGTTGGTTCAACAACAGTTCAAAGAGACCTCGAAAAACTTATAAATGTTGCATTAAATGTATATGACGATAAAGAAGTCGGCGGAGTTATGACTATAGGAAGAAAAGTTTATTTTATACCTGTTGAATATAAGGAACTTGTCAATAAAGTACACAAAGAGCTTTTTAGTGATAATAATTATGTTGATGATGATTATGATTATCATTATCATTACTACAATGATTATGAATTTATTGATTGATGCCTTATAATAAGAAGGACAAAAGAAAGTAAAAACGGATAAAGATATAAAAAAACGGCGGAGCTTTATAAAAAGTTCCGTCGTTTTAATTTAATTAAAAATCTCTTTAATCTTATCAAAGAAAGTCTTGCGTTTTGTATAATTTTTATCAGTAAGGGATTCCTCGAATTCCTTTATAATATCTTTCTGTTTCTTTGAAAGATTTTTAGGTACTTCAATATTGATTTTTACATACTGGTGACCTCTGTCACTGCTTCTGAGTTTCTTTACGCCTTTATTTTTAAGTCTGAAAGTAGTACCTGATTGAGTGCCTTCTCCTATGTTATATTTTACATTGCCGTCTATAGTAGGTACAGTTATTTCAGCACCGAGTACAGCCTGAGCATAAGTAACAGGAATTTCGCAGTGAATATCGTAACCTTCTCTTGTGAAAATTTCATGAGATTTTACTGATACAGTAACATTAAGATTGCCAGCAGGACCACCATTTACACCACAATCACCCTGACCTGTAAGTCTTATAGTCTGACCGTCAGCAATACCAGCAGGAATATCAATGGAGACAGTCTTTAATACACGTTTTCTTCCAACACCGTGACAGGAGTCACAAGGATTTTTTATGATTTTTCCCTTACCTCCACAGTGAGGACAAGGCTTTGTTGAAGATATAGCACCAAATGGTGTTCTCTGAGTAGTTTTTATTGAACCTCTTCCCTGACAGTCCGGACATATTTCAGCTGAAGAACCTGCGTTTGCACCAGTACCGTTACAGCTTTCACAGGTACACATTCTATGAACTTTTATATCTTTTTTTACACCCATACAGGATTCCATAAATGTAAGTATAATTGATTCATTTATATCCTGACCTCTTTTCGGAGCGTTTGCGGAAGAATGAGAAGAACCACCAAAACCACCTCCGCCGAATCCGAAACCACCGAAAATATTTTCAAGAATATCGCTCATATCTGTAAAACCGCCCATACCGCCTCCACCGCCGAATGACGGGTCAACGCCTGCGTGACCGAACTGGTCATATTTTGAACGTTTATCGGGGTCGGAAAGAACTTCGTAAGCTTCATTAGCTTCTTTGAATTTTTCTTCGCACGAGGGGTCATCAGGGTGAAGGTCAGGGTGAAATTCTCTGGCTTTCTTTTTAAAAGCCTTTTTTATTTCATCTTCAGAAGCACCCTTTTGTATTCCAAGCACTTCATAATAATCTCTTTTATCAGCCATAGAAAAGCTCCTTTAACAGCCGGCAATAATACAGAAAGCCGGATTTTCTTTATTTTTTATAAATATCTTTATATATGCCTTTAGGGCAGAAGAGAATTCCGCCCATAAAGTTTTTTATTTTATTATTTTTTTGTTAATTATTCTTCTGTATAGTCAGCATCAATAACATCATCATCAGTTGATTCATTATTGCCTGTGAACTGTGAAGGGTCAATACCTGCACCATTAGGATTAGCCTGTGCATATACCTTAGATGAAAGGTCATAGAAAGCTTTCTGGAGTTCATCAGACTTTGCCTTGATAGCATCATAATCTTCTTTGGCAACAGCATCTTTGAGTTCAGTAATTTTTGCCTGAATAGGAGCTTTATCGCTTTCACTTACCTTATCGCCGAAATCTGTGAGAGCCTTTTCGCACTGGAATATAAGGTTTTCAGCATTATTCTTTGAATCAACCTGTTCACGTCTCTTCTTGTCAGCTTCAGCATACTGTTCAGCTTCCTTTACAGCCTTGTCAATATCATCTTTGGACATATTTGTTGATGCTGTAATAGAAATATTCTGTTCTCTGCCAGTACCCTTATCCTTAGCTGATACGTGAACGATACCGTCCTTATCTATATCGAAAGTAACTTCAATCTGTGGGATACCTCTTGGAGCAGGAGCGATACCGTCGAGACGGAAAGTACCAAGCTGTTTGTTATCCTTAGCGAATTCACGTTCACCCTGAAGTACGTTGATGTCAACAGCTTCCTGATTGTCAGCATATGTTGAGAATACCTGTGACTTCTTTGTAGGGATGGTACTGTTTCTTTCAATCATTCTTGTGCAGATACCGCCGGCTGTTTCGATACCAAGTGAAAGCGGAGTAACATCAAGAAGAAGAAGACCATTTTTTACGTCACCGCTGATAACGCCACCCTGATATGCAGCACCGAGAGCAACACATTCATCAGGATTGATTCCCTTGAAAGGTTCTTTACCAATAAGTTTCTTAACAGCTTCCTGAACTGCTGGGATTCTTGAAGAACCACCTACCATAAGAACCTTGCTGAGTTCTGAAACGCTGAGACCACTGTCGCTGAGAGCCTGTCTTACAGGACCCATTGTAGCTTCAACGAGGTCAGCAGTAAGTTCATTGAACTTAGCCTGAGTAAGATTAAGGTCAAGGTGCTTAGGAGTACCTGTAGGGTCAACAGTTATAAATGGAATATTTATATTTGTAACAGTGGTTGAAGAAAGTTCAATTTTAGCCTTTTCAGCATCATTTTTAAGTCTCTGCATAGCACTCTTGTCATTTGAGAGGTCAATGCCTTCAGCCTTTTTGAATTCAGAAACCATCCAGTCAATAATTCTCTGGTCGAAATCATCACCGCCGAGGTGGTTATTACCAGCAGTAGCGAGAACCTGCTGAACATCTTCACCCATTTCGATTATAGATACGTCGAATGTACCACCGCCAAGGTCATAAACCATAATAGTCTGTTCTTCTTCCTTGTCTATACCATAAGAAAGAGCAGCAGCAGTAGGTTCATTTATAATTCTTTTTACAGTAAGACCTGCAATCTGACCGGCATCTTTTGTAGCCTGTCTCTGTGAGTCTGTAAAGTAAGCAGGAACAGTGATAACAGCTTCAGTAACTGTTTCACCGAGATAAGCTTCTGCATCAGATTTTAATTTCTGGAGAATCATAGCAGAAATTTCCTGAGGAGTATATTTTTTATCATCAATATTTACTTTATAGTCAGAACCCATATGTCTTTTGATTGAAGAAATAGTTTTGTCGTGGTTAGTAACAGCCTGTCTCTTAGCTATCTGTCCAACAAGTCTTTCACCTGTATTAGTAAAAGCAACGACAGAAGGAGTAGTTCTTGCACCCTCGCTGTTGGGGATAACTACTGCGTTACCGCCCTCCATAACAGCAACACAAGAGTTTGTTGTACCTAAATCAATACCAATAGTTTTTCCCATAATAAATTCCTCCTAAGAAATAAATCATTACATTTTAATGATTTTTAGTTTAGATGTTTTTCATACCAAGGCTTTATTTTGAATTTTTTAAAATTTTCTAAGCCTAATAAATTTCCATTAATAGTATTATTGTATTCTATGCTTTCATCTGGCAATATAGCTTTATATTCATGTCCCCCTTGCTTATATCCTCCGCAATGCTTTAGAATATAAATTTTAGTTATTCCTAATTTTTTTGCTCCTGATAAATTTGGACAATAAGATATATAATCGTCATTTTTACTATTCATAAATATTCTCCAATCAATTAAAATACAACTGCAACCATAGCCGGTCTGATAAGTCTGTCACCTATTTTATAGCCTTTCTGATAAACCTGACAGATTTTGCCTGATTCAAATTCTTCGTTGTCAACTTTAGTAATGGCATTATGAATATTGGGGTCGAAATCTTCTCCGAGAGCTGGAACTTCTTTGATATCGAGCTTTTCAAGAGCTGATTTGAACTGATTGAAAATCATATCCATACCATTTTTATAAGCTTCATCAGCACATTCAGTTAATACAGCACGTTCAAAGCTATCCATAACCGGAAGAATGCTTTCAATACATTTAGCTGATGCATTTCCGAAAGCTTCAATTTTTTCCTTTGCGGTTCTCTTTCGGAAGTTATCGTATTCAGCAAGAAGTCTGAGATATTTGTCTTCGGATTCTTCAAGCTTTGTATTAAGTTCCTCGATTTTCTTAGTCATATCATCATTATATTCATCGGAATCTTCAGATGTTTCCTGAGCGTTATCAATAATTTCAATATTTGATTCAGTTGCTTCAGAATCGATTTCCTGATTTTCTTCCTGAATATTTTCATTTTTTTCTGTCATTGGTGCATATGCTCCTTTCTGTTTATTATCTACCTGCTGACTGACTTTGTTATCAGTCATTGTCATCTTCTTGAACGTCATCAGACATAAGCAGTGTTAATTTTTCTGTAAAATATTCCACATAAGGAATAATTTTAGCATAGTTAATTCTCATAGGACCTATAATTCCAAGAGAACCGGCTGTTTTTGAACCTTTTTTGTATTTTGAAACAATCATACTTGAATTCCCTATAATGAAGTCATCATTTTCATGACCGAATTTAATCTGAATACCATTGAAAGTATCATCAAGCAGATTGCTAAGTTCATTTTTGTGTTCAATAAACCGAACAATTTCCATTTTATCAAGGTCATTTCTTGAAAAAAGGTTTTCCTCACCGCTGAAAGTCACTGAATTTTGTTTAAGATCAGTGGAAAGTTCATAAATACTTTTCACCAGCGGAGAAAGTATGACCATATAAGCACCTAAAGCAGCAACCATTTTTTCAAACATTTCTTCAGACATATCTTCAATAGAAACACCCTGAAGATGTTCCTGAATATATTTTGTAAAGAATTCAAGTTGTTCATTATTCAGGTCGAATTCAAGACGGCAGGCTTTGTTTTTAATATTTCCGCTTGAAGTGATAAGAAGAATAACATACATTCTTTTGCCTGTCGGAATAACTTCAACTTTAGAAATTACCGAAAACTTCGGAGATGAATTGGCAGCAACAGCAGTGCATTGAGTAAGTTCAGCAAGAGCCGTTACAGCATTCTGAATAATAGTCTCTTCGGTAAAAGCATTGTTTTCTTCAAGCATATTATCAAGGCGTATGCGTTCTTCTTCCGGAAGTGCAACAGGATTTACAAATTTATCAATATAAAGCCTGTATCCTGAAAATGTGGGAACTCTTCCGGCAGATGTGTGAGGCTGTTCAAGATATCCCATCTGTTCAAGTACAGCCATATCATTTCTAATAGTAGCGGAAGAAACTTTTATATCAAGGATTCCGGAAATTGATTTTGAACCTACAGGTTCACCGGTTTTAATATATTCGTCAACTACAGCAGCTAAAATTTTCAGCTTTCTTTCGTTCACGATTATACACGCCCTTTCAATCTTTTAGCACTCTCACTCTTGGAGTGCTAATTATAATTTATCACTATTATTTCCAAATGTCAAGCGATTTATTCATTTTCGGCTTATTAGACAAAAAACATCTGTAATTTAAGTCTATTTTAAACAATATTTTTGGAATATCTGGTTGTCTTTGTATTCTAAGGATGTAAAAATTATCATAAAATTATAATGATTATAAATAATTAAACGGAGATGTTGCATATGAATACAAGTACAATATCACTTGCCGGAAATCCAAATGTAGGAAAATCGACTCTTTTTAATGCACTTACCGGAATGAATCAGCATACCGGAAATTGGGCAGGAAAAACTGTTACAAATGCTGTAGGGGAGTTTAAATACAAAGATTGCAAATTCAAATTGGTAGATGTACCAGGGACATATTCTTTGAGAGCGGTATCGGCAGAGGAAGAATGTGCAAGGGATTTTATATGTTTTGGCCACGCAGATGCTTCTATAGTAGTATGTGATGCAACGTGTCTTGAGAGAAATTTAAACCTTGTATTACAGACAATAGAAGTCTGTCCGAAAACCCTTGTATGCATAAATCTTCTTGATGAAGCCAAATCTAAGGGAATAAAAATAGATATTGAAAAACTTGAGAATATATTGAAAGTTCCGGTTGCAGGAATAACCGCAAGAACCGGAAAGGGAATAGATGAAATGTGTGAAAAGCTTTATAATATGGTAAATGAACAAAATCCTAATACAGATGTAAAAACTGATTTTTTTAAAATATCATATGAAGAAGATATAGAAAAATCACTGGAAAAAATTATTGATATTCTTTCAGGAAAGCTCAGATATCTAAATCCGAGGTTTACAGCACTTAAAATACTTGAAAATGATGAAAAGACAATACATAAAATAGAGGAATATGAAGGTATGGATATTTTAAATATACCGGACTTCAGTGATATAAATTTGAATTTTGAAAATATTTCCGACCGTATAACATCATCAGTTATTAACAGAGCTGAAGAGATTGCCAGTGAATGTACATCAATAGGAAATCACGCTTACAGACGTGACAGAATACTTGATAATATAATAACAAGCCGTAGATTTGGAATACCACTTATGATATTGCTTTTAGGAATGATACTCTGGATAACTATAGAGGGTGCAAATGTACCGTCTGAAATTCTTTCAGGATTTCTTTTCGGGATAGGCGATAAAGTATCTGAATTTATGTTGAAATCTGGAGCACCGGAATGGCTTGAAGGCGTATTGATTCAGGGAATTTATAAAGTTCTTGCTTGGGTAGTATCAGTAATGCTTCCTCCTATGGCAATATTTTTTCCTCTTTTTACACTCCTTGAAGACTTCGGATATCTTCCCAGAGTTGCATTTAATCTGGACAGATGCTTTAAATGTGCAAACGCTTGTGGAAAACAGAGCCTGACAATGTGTATGGGATTTGGCTGTAATGCTGTGGGAGTAACAGGGTGCAGGATTATAGATTCGCCCAGAGAACGTCTTATAGCAATACTTACAAATAATTTTGTACCCTGTAACGGAAGATTTCCTACTATCATATCTGTTATAACAATGTTTTTTGTAACATCAAAGGGAATCAAATCATCATTGTATTCATCTGGAATACTTCTTCTCACAATACTTCTTGGAATAATGATGACGTTAATAATATCAAAACTTCTGTCGCTGACTTTATTGAAAGGTATACCATCATCTTTTACGCTTGAACTTCCTCCATACAGAAAGCCTCAGTTTTCAAAAGTAATAGTTCGCTCCATTTTTGACAGGACAATATTTGTACTTGGAAGAGCTTGTATAGTGGCAATACCAAGCGGATTATTAATCTGGATTCTGGCGAATATTGATATAAATAATATTTCATTGCTTTCATACTGTGCGGATTTCTTTGAACCATTCGGGCAGTTTATAGGACTTGATGGTGTAATAGTTATGGCATTTATACTTGGATTTCCAGCAAATGAAATAGTAGTGCCAATAATAATTATGACATATCTTGCAGAAGGATCAATACTGGAAATGTCGGATTTGAATCAGCTCAGAACTCTTTTTGTTGAAAACGGCTGGGATATTTCTACAGCTTTATGTATGCTTGTATTTACTCTTTTTCATTTTCCCTGTTCTACAACCTGCCTTACTATAAAGAAAGAGACTGGAAGTATGAAATGGACTGCTATAGCATTTTTATTGCCTGTTTTGGTGGGAATAGTACTTTGCAGTATAATTAATTTTGTATTTAGCATAATAATATAATGATGACATATTCCCCTGCCTGAAGAGGCGGGGGAATATTTATATGTTAAGGATACAAAGGAGACTTATTCTTTTGACAGAAAAAGAATCCTGTTAATTATTAAAATAATAGTGACAATTAGGAAAAAATATGTTATAATATTGGATATGAAATTTCAGAAGGACGTGATATGATTTATGAATAAGTATAAAAGTCTGGCAATGAATACGGTTATATTTGCAATAGGAAGTTTTGGCTCAAAGATACTTGTTATTTTTCTTACAAGACTTTATTCTAGCAATATAGGTTCAGAAGATAGTAGTACAAAAGAACTTTTAGAAATAACACTTAATTTTCTTCTTCCGATATTCACATTGTCAATATCAAGTGCAACTATGCGTTATGGTCTTGACAAAGAATACAATAAAAAACAGGTTTTTACAGGTTCATTTATAGTATGTACAGGTGGATTGGCATTGTTATTTGTAACATCACCGATTTTCAGACTAATCTCATTTTTAAACTATACTGACGGGTATCTGTTTTTACTTCTTTTATATGTATGTGCATCATCTTTCAGGGATTTATTTTCACAGTTTGTAAGAGCAAAACAGTTGCTTAAACTTTATTCATTAGATGGCATTATAACAACTCTCACGCTTTTTTTGTTCAATGTAATTTTCATATCAAAATTACAGCTTGGTGTAAAAGGATTTTTATTTGCTTGTATATTGTCGGATTCTCTTTCAGCATTATTTTTATTTATTGCCGGAGGTCTTTTTAAATATCTTGAAATGAAGAGCTTTGACTGGAAACTTACAAAGGTAATGCTTAAATTTGCACTTCCAGTAATACCAACAACTATAATGTGGACTATTACGGGATTTTCAGACCGTCTTTTTATAAGATATATGAACAGCAGTAAAGTTCAGCTTGGAGCCGCCGCCGCTGGAATTTATGGATATGCTTCAAAAACTCCAAATCTTATTCTGATGGTGTCTACTATATTTTATCAGGCTTGGAATATGTCAGCAATTACAGAGAACAATTCAAAGGATAAGAGTGAATTTTATCATACAGTATACAATGCATATCAGGCAATGTTATATATTACCACTGCATATCTGATAGCTTTTGTAAAACCAGTTACATCATTCTTTGTTGTCTCCAAGAATTTTGAAGAATACAGTGATGTTTATTTATATGTTCCGATGCTGGCAATATCTGTACTTTTAATATCACTGAATCAGTTTTTAAGCAGTATATATACAGCAACATGTCATACTCAGAATTCAGCATGGACAAGTTTATCAGCGTGTGTTGCAAATATTTTGCTAAATATACTTTTAATTCCAAGAATGGGAATACAGGGAGCAGCTATTGCAACTCTTGCAAGTTATCTTATATGCTATATTATCAGAATTTTTGATACAAGAAGACTGATATATTTTAAAGTCAGACATTTTGATTTTATAATAAATATGCTTGTTTTGATTGGAATGAGCTATACAGTAATAGCTTCTCCGAGATTCAAGATATTTTATCTTGTATGCGGACTGATATTTGTTACTTCCTATAATTTTGAACCAATAATGATGACTGTAAAAAAACTTTTGAAAAGACATTAAAAAATAATCCTCTGCATAAGATGAATGCTCATAAAGAAGTTTTCGCCATAGAATTTATGATTTTCAGTCAAAAGTGATATGGCGTTTCTATTCACAATGTAACCGCTTTGATGTATAATAATTACTAAGATAAATCGAAATTTAAACGCAACATTGATAACTTTTTAGGAGGATTTATATATGAGCTATTTTGTTTATAACAATAAACATATCTTTTATGACGAAATTGGCAGCGGAACACCCTTGCTTTTTCTTCACGGAAATACAGCGTCTTCAATGATGTATGCAGAAGTTTCAAAAAAATATAGCCAAAACTTCAAGGTAATACTTATCGACTTCCTTGGTCACGGCAAATCGGACAGATTAAGTGAATTCCCCACAGATTTATGGTTTTATGAGGCACAGCAGGTTATTGCTTTTCTAAAAGAAAAAAAATATACAGACGTAAACATAATAGGCAGTAGCGGTGGAGCCATTGTTGCTATTAACGTTGCTTTGGAAGCACCAGAGCTTGTAAACAAAGTTATTGCCGATAGTTTTGAGGGCGAAAATGCAAATAAAGATTTTACCATAAATCTTCTGAAAGACCGTGAAGAAGCTAAAGCAGATAGTAATGCAAGAGCGTTCTACGCATATATGCATGGTTCTGATTGGGAAAAGGTCGTGGACAACGATACTGCTGCTATTATAAGGCATAAAAATGAAATAGGTTGTTTTTTTCACAGATCATTGAACTTGTTGAAATCCAACATTCTTCTAACAGGTAGCAAAGAAGATAAATTCATGTATAGTTTGTCTGATAATTACTTTGAAAATGTTTACGGAGAAATGCTTAAAAAAATCGGACATGGCAAAATGTATCTGTTTGATACAGGTGACCACCCTTCTATGATTACAAACTTTGAAAAGTTTTATAACATAAGTTTAGATTTTCTAATGCAATAAATTCTGTTTTATGCGAGTAATCGAATATTAACAATAAGCCCCGAGGCAGTTATCAATAATTGCTTCGGGGCTTAAACTTCTTTATAAGTATTGAACTTATGGCAGAGGATTTTTTCTGTTATTTTACATATATTCGGGGAACTCTTTTTGAAATACCACATACAATTTCATATCCGATAGTTCCGTAAATACTTGCCAGTTCATCAGCAGTTATAGTTTCGTTTCCGTCAGAGCCTATGAGAGTTACAATATCACCTTCTTTTGCATTCATTCCAGTAACATCAATCATAAGCTGGTCCATACATATTCTTCCGGTTATTCTGCATCTTTTTCCATTAAGAAGCACATCAGCCTTTGAAGAAAGAAGTCTTGAATATCCGTCAGCATATCCTATAGTAACAGTAGCTATATCCATATCGCGTTCAGCAGTAAAAGTTCTTCCATAGCTTATGCAGTCACCGTTCTGCACTTTTTTTACGTGAGATATAATAGCTTTCAGTGACATAACAGGCTTTAATCCTGAAGGAATTTCAAGCGGATAGTTTGGTGAAAGACCATACATAATAATACCTGTTCGAGCAAGAGTGCTTCTTGAACTGGTTCTGTAGCAGGATGCTGCACTGTTCATAAAATGGACGTGTTCAAGATGTATATTTTCTGATTTAAGAATATCATATGTATCGATTATAAATTTTTCCTGTTTGTCAGTGTATCTGATATTATCTTCATCATAACTATCAGCAACAGCAAAATGAGTATATATTCCTTCAACACTGAGATTATCTGTATTTATGATATTTTTTATCTCTTCGGCACATTTTTCAGGGGTATCATATTTAAGACCTATTCTGCCCATACCAGTATCTATTTTAATATGACATCTTATTTTTTTATCTGTATTTTTTACAAGTTCAAGAGCATATTCTTTTGAAATAACACCTTGTATTATATTATTTTCTGCAAGTTCATCGGCATATTCAGGATAAGTATATCCGAGAATAAGCACTTCACTTTCTGGACAGAAATTTTTTACTCTTAAAGCTTCATCAAGATTTGAAACAGCAAAATATTTTACACCTGATTCTTTAAGATAGTGACAGATTTCACCCTCTCCGTGACCATAGGCATCAGCTTTTACAACAGCCATTATCCTGTCACCTACAATATTTTTAATAACAGATATATTGGATTTCAGATTTGAAACTGAAATTTCTGCCCAAGCCCTTTTTAAATGTTGATTCATAGTTAAAAAACCAGCCTTTCATTCAATCATCCGTCTGAGAAGACGGGATTTATTTTTAATTCAGACCATAATATTTATGATACTACATTTTGGCAATTGTGTCAAGATATTTAGTTATCATTTCTTTTTGACCTGAAATAGTTGTACACATTTTTATGATAATGAAAATTTACTTAAAATTTTTCAATATGCTTGAAATGTATATTATAATATGTTATAATCTTATATATTTATAAAGCGTGCTAATAAAGCAATAAAAATTCCGGAATAATTCAACTTTTAGTAATGTTCAACAAGTTTTTAACAGGTTTTTCAACAAGTTGTTGAAAACTGTGTTGAAAATCAAACTGAGGATTGAAAAAAATAGAAAAAAATCAGAAAATCCGGAAATTTAGAAAAATCAGAAAGGAAGATTTAGTATGGCAAAAAGAAAAAAAGGAAGTATTGCAATTCCGTTTCTTCTTACATTTTTTATTTCACTTCTTGCTGTTGGTGCGGTCGGAGTTTTTTTCTATAATTATATAGAAAAAAGCAAGCAGGTAGAACTGAGCGAACCTACAGGGAGAACAGTAGGCATAGCAAGATATGAAGATACACATACAATATTGTTTATTCTTGATACTCCAGAGAAAAAATGCAAATCCACATTTATGCTTCTGCGTTCAATTCCAAAGGAGAAAAAAGTTTTATGTGTTGGAATACCTTCAAATTCGATTCAGGTTATAGACGGAAAACAATACAGTATAGGAGAATATTATAATGTTGGTGGCGGAAGCTATGCAGCAGATTTTACAGGTCAGCTTTTTGGCATTGATACTCCGAAATATGTAATATTTGATGAAGAGGCATTCTGTAAGCTCAGCGATATAATGGGCGGTGTTTCATATGCAGTCAGTGTTGATATTCAGGGATTTGAGGACACTACAAAAGAACAGTTCCTGAATGGTAAACAGATAGTAACACTTCTGACTTATTCTCTTTTTAAGGACGGAGAAAAGCAAAGGTCAACAATAGTAGGTTCGCTTATGTCATCTATGATTAATCAGGCAGACGGCGAAAGACTGGCTGACAGTCTTGACAGAAATTTCAATACTTTGATTGATATGGTTACTACAAATATAACAGCAGTGGACTATAAAGAAAGAAAAGATGCTATAAAGTTTATGCTCAATTATGGTACAACAATATCAAGATTTAGAATGGTTACAGGTACAAATACAGGGGATTATTTCCTTATGGATGAATCTTTTCCAAAAGAGATAAAGGAAGAATATTTCAAGGATTATCAGGAAGGAAAAACCGCAAAAAATGAATAACATTTTTGATTCTCACGCTCACTATTCTGACAGCAGATTTGATATCAACAGAGACAAATTATTAATGTCACTTCCAGAAAAAGGTATCAGATATGTGATGCTTGCCTCTACAGATGAAGATTCCATCTGTAAGAACTGTAAAATTGCGGAAAAATATGAATATATATATACCGCAATTGGCATACATCCGAGTGATATAGCAAAAACTTCTGAAAATTATATTGAAGTTATGGAAAATGCTTTTAAATCAAATCCAAAAGTAAAGGCAATAGGCGAAATAGGTCTTGATTATCATTATGAAAGTTATGACAGAGAAAAACAGATTGAATTTTTTTGCAGACAGCTTGAACTTGCAGACAAATTAAATCTTCCAGTAATAATTCATAGCCGTGATGCGACCGAAGATACATTGAATATTTTAAAAAAATATAAGCCTTCCGGAGTAATGCACTGTTTCAGTGGTTCAGCAGAGACTGCAAAGGAAGTTTTAAAACTTGGTATGTATGTAAGCTTCACAGGAGTTCTTACATATAAAAATGCAAGAAAAGCAATTAAAGCTCTCACAGTAATTCCAAATGAAAGACTTCTTCTTGAAACGGATTGTCCATATATGATGCCTGTAGTAACATCAGTGAAGTTTAAAGAGAGATGCTCTGACAGTTCTATGATTCCTTACATAGCAGAAAAAGCTGGTGAAATTAAAAATATGACTGCACAGCAGATACTTGATATTACCTGTGAAAATGCTATGAAACTGTTTAGAATTAATAATGATTGATTGTTGTGATAATATATAAAATATAATGGGTATTATTGTAAAAAATATCAAAAATACTTATGGATAGATTGTTATTTTTGAAACAACTATTGAATTTATTTGGATATAATGTTATTATTAAGTTTGGATAATTTATTTTGGGCGGTGATTTTATTGAACGTTAAGAATTTAAATATTGCGGTCATTGTTGCCGGAATTGATGAAGAATATCAGTATAATATTTTGAACGGAATTAATGAATTTGCAGTGGCACAGGATATAAATATATTTTATTTTACTGCTTTTGGCGGAGTTCTTGAAAATTCAAATTATGACAAAGGCGAGTATAATATATTCAATCTACTGAATTATGATAAATTTGATGGCATTATATTTATGGGAAATACAATATCATCTTTAAATGTCCGTCAGAAAATAGCAGAACAGATAAAAGCGGTAAATATACCTACAGTTGTATTTGATTCAGACAGTGATTCGGAATTCTATAATATAGCCATTGATAACTTTAAGGCTATGGAAGATATAGTAAATCATATTGTAAAAGTACATAATGCAAAGAAGATAAATTATGTTTCAGGCTCTATGGAAAATCCCGAAAGTCGTCAGAGATTTGAAGCATATAAAAGTGTTCTCAAAGAAAATAATATTGAATTTGAAGAAGAAAGAGTATTTTTCGGAGAGTTCAGAAGCACTGATGGTTTTCACGCTGCAAATAAGATTTTAAAATCCAGTCTTGAATTTCCTGATGCTATAATATGTGCTAATGATGCAATGGCACTTACTGTTATAACAACACTTGAAAAACATAATATTAAAGTTCCTGATGATGTTGTCGTGACTGGATTTGACAATATATATATGGCAAGAAATTTTTATCCTGAAATGACAACAGTTGACCGTCCTCTTAATATGCTTGGAAGACGTGCCTGTGAAGTAATAAAAGAAATCTGTGAAGGGAAGGAAGTTCCTAAAAGTCATGTATTGTTTACAAAGCCTGTTTTTACAGAAAGCTGTGGCTGTGGTTCCACAACTATGATTCAGGAAGATATAAAAAAATTCAAAAAAGAAAACTACAGCAGGCTTGAAAGATGTAATTGTCATATTTCAATACTTAATCGTATGAATTCAGCTCTTGCTGACAGTGAATCAATGGAGCAGAATATTGAAATTATAAATGGTTTTCTTGACGAAATAAACTGTGATAATTTTTATATATGTCTTTGTGATAACTGGCAGGGTCATTTTACACAGAAGATAAATGAAACTTCCGACGAATGCAATTCTGTTGAAGAGTATCAGATAAATGGATATACAAAATATATGAATGTACCGTTGTTCCGTGAAAATGGTGAGCTGAAAAGTGTGGGGGATTTTAAAAGCAGTGATATATGGCCTTTTGAACTTAAAGGAGGAGGAAATATAAGTTATTTTCTTCCAATTCATTTCTGTGAAAGATGCCTTGGATATTGCATAGCAGTTAATACTGATATTCCTATTACAAGTATGCTTTTTCATACTTGGATTATGAATATAAGCAATGCCATTGAAAATGTCAGAAAGCTTACACAGCTTAATGATGTTATAAAAAAGCTTGACAATCTTTATGTTGTAGACCCTCTCTGCGAAATATATAACAGAAATGGTTTCGTGCGTTCAGCCGGAGCGATATTTAAAGAATGCATTATAAATCATAAAACTGTTATGATTATGTTTATAGATATGGACGGACTTAAAATTATAAATGATGAATACAGCCATAAAGAGGGAGATTTTGCGCTTAAAACATTAGCATCAGTTCTGAAAGAATGCTGTGGCGAGAATGAAATATGTGCAAGATTCGGCGGAGATGAATTTTTAATATTTTCTGCTGATTTGAACTATGATATGGCATCTACCCTTGCGGAGAATATACATAAAAAACTCAATGAAGTAAATAAGACCATAAACAAGCCTTATGAAATTGCTGCAAGCATAGGCTGTTATATAACAGAAGCAAAGTCAGAATTTCCGTTGTTTAATGTTATAACCAAGGCAGACCAAAAAATGTATGAAGAGAAGAAGCGTAAAAAGACATCACGTTATTTAAGAAAAACTTAGCAATTAAAAATAAAAACAGGAGTGTAAAAGCTCCTGTTTTTTATTGATATTTTAGGTAATATTATGTTTTTTTAATAACTGTGTGATAAACGGGTATTTGATATTATTTGTTATATTCAAGTTCAGTAGGTAGATTATCCCAAAGTTTTGTTCTTGTCTTACTTTTTCTTAATTTTTCCATCACATTTGTATCTGGGTGAGGATATACTATAAAGCTATCTTTTTCTCCTTTTTCCGGACATATTGGGTACGCAAGTTGTTCTATTTCTGTTGAAAACTGTGCATTTATACCATTTTTATTTCCTCTTGCGTCAAGTCTTATCCATTTTCTGTATTCTTTAATATATACACCATTTAACCCATGATATACTAAGACAGGAGCTGCTTCATCGTCTAAAATTAATTTTTGATAGCAAAAGCCTGTTGGAACAGATTTGTAACGTAATAAAGCCGCCAACAAATGAGATTTGGAAAAACAAATTCCATGACCAGCTTTTAACACTTCTGAAGCAGTACATGTAATCATATCTTCGTTTATATCTGCAGAATGTGAAATGTTATCTCTTACAAATTTGTAGGCTGTTTTAATAAATTCAAGTTCATTATCTGCGTTTTTAAATAATATATCAGCCTGTTCCGCAATCATTTCATTTTGATAATCAATCACTTCGTCATGCTTTAAATATTCATCAATTTTATTCGTATATAGTATAATATCCATTTTTTTCTCCACAATTTTTAATTTATTGGGAAGTTATCCAATGAAAAATTATACCATAAAATAGCAAAAAAGTCAAACAGCTTTTTTTGATGTTGATATAAAAATAAAAAGTCCGGATTAACCGGACTTTTTGACATTTGGCAGGGGCAGAAGGACTTGAACCCTCGGCACGCGGTTTTGGAGACCGCTGCTCTACCAACTGAGCTATACCCCTAAA
>CAMWNQ010000004.1 GCA_947175655.1 uncultured Clostridia bacterium
AATGATAATAGTATAATTATATCATATAATATAATTGTATGTCAAGATTTTCATATTTTTATTTTTTGTACAGAAAAAAATATTTTGTGATAAAATAATCCGTGCTTTTTTACTATTGACTATTATTTTTATATCTGTTATACTATATAGCAAAGCTAATAGTTAGTAAGACTAACTATTAGTCTTGTTAATATTTTTGCGAAAGGTGGTGTGTAGAAATAATGTACAGTGAGATAATAAAGGAAATCGATAAGGCTCATTTATTGCGTAAGCTTTTTATTAAAAGAGCTGTTGAAGAAAGATTGCATTTTCAACAGATTTTTATATTACGTTATATAAATGAACATCAGGGTTGTACGCAGGCTGATATTGCTAAATATTTTCATGTATCTTCTGCAACAATTACTGTTTCAACTCAGAAAATGCAGAAAGCAGGCTTCATTGAAAAAACGATATCTGAAAATAATCTCAGATGCAAGAGTCTTTCTTTGACTGAAAAGGGGAGAAGTGAAGTCCTGAAAATAAAGAAATTGTTTAATGAATATGATTCAAATGTAGTTTTTGCTGGAATGGATTCGGGTGAGCTTGAAATATTTTCAAGATGCCTTAGAAAAATAAATAAAAATATGGCTGATGCTGAGGGTATTAAAATATCTTATAGTGATGATGATGTTATTGCTGAAATTATAGATAAGCTTTGCCAGAATCCTGAATAATAATAAAGGAGATGATTCTTGATGTACAAAAAAATTTTATCTTGTGTAGGGGAGTATAAAAAGTATGCCATACTTACGCCTGTTATTATAATTGGCGAAGTTATTATGGAAATATTTATTCCAACTATTATGGCTGGCATTATTGATAACGGAATCAAGCAAAGTGATGTTGGCTATGTTGTGAAAATGGGCGGTCTGATGGTTCTGATGGCACTTCTTTCCCTTCTTTTCGGAGCTTTAGCCGGAAGATTTGCAGCTGTTGCAGGTATGGGATTTTCAAAGAATCTAAGAAGCAAACTTTTTGCTAAAGTGCAGTCTTTTTCTTTTGCAAATGTTGATAAATTTTCAACTTCTTCTCTTATAACACGACTTACTACTGATGTTACAAATACTCAGAACGCTTTTATGATGGTTATAAGAATGGCGGTGCGTTCTCCTATAATGTTTGTAGGTGCATTGATTATGGCTTTACAAATGAATGCAAAACTTTCAATGGTTCTTCTGGTTGTTCTTCCTTTGCTTGCAATTGCACTGTTTCTTATTTTATCAAAGGCACATCCAAGATTCCTTGCTATGCTTGAAAAATATGATGGTATGAACTCAAGAGTACAGGAAAATCTCATTGGAATAAGAGTTGTAAAAGCTTTTGTACGTGAAAAACATGAAAAAGATAATTTTCAGAGAACTGCTGATAGTGTAAGAAAAGCTCAGGTATTTGCTGAAAAGCTTATCATTATGAATATGCCTATTATGCAGATTGCTATGTATACAAGTATTGTTGCTGTTCTCTGGTTCGGCGGAAATATGGCTGTTAACGGAACTATGGGTACTGGACAGCTTGCAAGTTTCATTACTTATATAACACAAATTCTTATATCACTTATGATGCTTTCTATGATTTTTATGATGATTGTTATTTCAAGGGCATCAATAAAAAGAATTGCTGAAGTTCTTGATGAAGAACCTACTATTAAAGACAGTGAAGAAAATATCACAGAAGTTGCAGACGGTTCTGTAAGATTTGAAAATGTTTCTTTCAGTTATTTTAATGATATGAATAATACTGCACTCAGCAAAATAAATCTTGATATTAAATCAGGAGAAACAATCGGTATTATAGGCGGTACAGGTTCATCAAAAACTTCTCTTGTTCAGCTTATACCAAGACTTTATGATACTACTGAAGGTACTGTTTATGTTGGTGGTAAAGATGTAAAGAGTTATTCTCTTGAAACGCTCAGAAATAATGTTGCTATGGTTCTTCAGAAAAATGTACTTTTTTCAGGAACTATTAAAGATAATCTTAAATGGGGAGATGAAAACGCTTCTGATGAAGAAATTGTAAAAGCTTGTCAGTCTGCCTGTGCAGATGATTTTGTAAGAAGCTTCCCTGATGGCTATGATACTGATTTGGGACAGGGCGGTGTAAATGTCTCAGGCGGTCAGAAACAGCGTCTTTGTATCGCAAGGGCATTGCTTAAAAAACCTAAGATTATTATCCTTGATGATTCCACAAGTGCTGTTGATACAGCTACTGACAGTAATATCAGAAAAGCTTTCCGTGAACAGTTAAGTGGTACTACAACGTTCATCATAGCACAGAGAATATCTTCAGTAAAAGATGCTGACAGGATTATTGTTATTGACAACGGAAAAATCAACGGAATAGGTACTCATAATGAATTATTGAATAATAATGCAATTTATCGTGAAGTTTACGAATCTCAGCAGAAAGGAGCGGAATAAAATATGCCTCCAAGAAAAAATATGGGGTTTGCCAAACCACAGAATGTTGGTGGAACTCTTAAAAGAATATTTAGCTATATGTATGGATTTAAAGCCAATCTTGCTCTTATAGTTGTATGTATCGTTTTCAGCGTTGGTGCAAATGTTGCCGGAAACTATATGCTTCGCCCTCTCATTGACAAGCATATTGAACCTTTTATAGGCAGTGACAATCCGGATTTGTCAGGATTTATATCTACTATTATTATTATGGCTGTTATATATCTTTTCGGAGCTGTATCTACTTATATTTATCAAAGAATGATGGTAAATATATCCACAACCACTCTTTTCAGAATAAGAACCGATTTGTTTAATAAAATGGAGTCACTTCCTATAAGATATTTCGATAAACATACTCACGGTGAGCTTATGAGTCTTTTTACAAATGATGCTGATGCGATACGTGAAATGTTGAGCAATAGCGTTGCACAGTTTATATCATCTTCAATCACTATTATTTCTGTTTTCACTATAATGGTTATTTATAGCTGGCAACTTACAATTCTTGTAATTGTGATGCTTTTTATAATTATAAAAGTTATTGGTGTTATTGGAAAAAACAGCAGTAAAGGATTTAAAGCTCAGCAAGAATCTCTCGGAAAAGTAAACGGCTATATCGAAGAACTTATTGAAGGTCAGAAAGTTGTTAAGGTTTTCTGTCACGAAAATAAGGCAAATCAGGAATTCAATGAACTTAATGAAAAGCTTTGTCAGGCATCTACCAAAGCTAATACTTATGCCAATATACTTATGCCGATTATGAACAATCTTTCATATCTTCATTATGCTGTTACTGCCATTGTAGGTGGAATAATGACTGTTAACGGAATCGGTAGTATGACTGTAGGTACTGTCATATCATATCTTCAGTTTACAAGGTCATTTTCACAGCCTATAACTCAACTTTCACAACAATTGAATTCAGTTCTGACAGCTCTTGCAGGTGCAGAGCGTATATTTAAAGTTATTGATGAAACTCCAGAAGAAGACAATGGATATGTTACTCTTGTAAATGCAGAAATAAATCCTGACGGCTCTCTCAGAGAAGTTGATAAGCGTACCGGAATATGGGCTTGGAAACATCCTCATTCTGCTGATGGTTCTGTAACATATACAAGAGTAGAAGGAAAAGTTGAATTTGATAATGTAGTTTTTGGATATGAATCTAATAAAACTGTACTCAATGGTATAAGCCTCTATGCTAAACAAGGACAGAAAATTGCCTTTGTTGGTTCAACAGGTGCTGGAAAGACTACTATAACAAATCTTATAAACAGATTCTATGATGTTCCAGACGGTAAAATAAGATATGATGGTATAAATATAAACAAAATCAAAAAAGATGATTTGAGACGTTCACTTTCAATGGTTCTTCAAGATACTCATCTTTTTACTGGTACTGTAATGGATAACATCAGATATGGCAAACTTGATGCTACTGATGAGGAAGTCTATGCTGCTGCAAAGCTTGCAAATGCTGACGGATTTATAAAACACCTCTCAGACGGTTATAATACAATGCTTACATCAGACGGTGCTAATCTCAGTCAGGGTCAGAGACAATTACTTGCTATTGCAAGAGCTGCTGTTGCAAATCCCCCTGTATTAATTCTTGATGAGGCTACAAGTTCCATTGATACCCGTACAGAAGCTCTTATCGAAAAGGGTATGGATAGTCTTATGGAAGGAAGAACTGTTTTTGTTATTGCTCATCGTCTTTCAACTGTCAGAAATTCTGATGCTATAATGGTTCTTGAATATGGAAAAATTATTGAACGTGGAAATCACGATTCTCTTATCGAACAAAAAGGAAAGTATTATCAGCTTTATACTGGTATGTTTGAACTCAACTAAAAAATAATTATAAAAAATCAGGCGGTCAGATTTGATTAAAATCGACCGCCTTTTCTGTAATAATTTTTAGAATTTCTTAGTAAAGAATAAATGTATTTTATTGTTGCTTGTAAGTGAAAAGAAAGTATATCCCGAACCTATTACAGAAAGTCCGTATAAAACAGCATTAAGAGGCATATTTCCGTCTTTTTGTGTCAGCATAATTATTCCGGGGAATATGAGTATAATTGTGAAAAGCAGAAAAATTGTTGTAGCAAGACTTTTTATTGCTTTTATTCCCGTTATAAGAAGGAATGAACATACTGTTACAGCTATTCCTATGTATAATGAATACTGTGAAACTATTTCTGTAGCTTTTCCTATATCTGGTTTATATGCAAGGTTCATAAATGTTCCGGAAGCAAACAGAATAAAGAGTATAGCAGACAAACAGCCTATTATTGCTACTATTATAGTAATTTTAAATCCCTGCTTTGCGTTTTTCTGTTCACGTTCTTCACGGAGTTGTTGCATCATTTTAAGGCTTTCTTTATTGTTCTTTGGTTCCGACGAAAGCTGTGCTTCTACTGATTTTTTTGCTGCCTTTCTCTTTATTTCTTCTATATCTTCAGTAGCAAACTTTGGAACATATTCAGGAGTTTCTGGTGCTTCATCAAGAACTGGTGCAGAAAGAGGCTCTTCGTACTCGAATTTGTGTTCTGGCTCTTTTTCAGGAGGCATATAATTTTCATCATCAAGAACTGGTGCTTTTAATGCTGGTTCAGGTTCAGTAGGCAATCCGAGTTGTTTTCTGGTATAATCAAGAACTAACTTTCTTTTTTCATCGGGAAGAATATAAAACTGTTCTTTCTGTTCAGGTGAGAATTTTTCTATAATTTCATCATCAGTCAGATATCCGGAAGTTTTAGCTTGTGAAGATTTTGAAGCTGATGCATCATATGATGACATATCATCAAGAATCGGTGCAGATACTCCCTGTGGATTGCCTTTTTTTACAGTTTTGTCATAAGAAAAAGAATCCATATCATCAAGAATTGGTGCAGATACTCCTGTAGGAGCACCTTTTTTCTGTGTTGCTGAGGAATAATCAATATCGTCAAGAACAGGTGAGTTTACTGGAAATTCATTGTTTTTCTCATCATTCATAGAAAGTCACCCCGCTTTTTAATTTTAGATTATCTTTCAAGAATCTGGCTTCTGTCAGGTCCTATTCCAACCATTGAGATATGACAGCCACAAAGCTTTTCAAGTTTTTCAATATATAATTTGCAGTTTTCAGGAAGTTCATCAAATGACTTTGCATTTGAAATATCTTCATTAAATCCGTCAAATTCTTCATAGACCGGCTCACAGCCTTCAAGACCTTCAAGTGTAGGAGGGAAGTTTTCAATAAGTGAACCGTCAGGAAGTTTATATGCAACGCATACTTTAAGCTTTTCAAGACCACTTAAAGTATCAAGCTTGTTTATTGCAAGTGAATCAAGACCGTTTACTCTTACTGAATGACGTACTATTACAGCGTCAAACCAGCCTGTTCTTCTTGGTCTGCCTGTAGTAGTTCCGAATTCACCGCCTACGTTTCTTATTTTATCACCTATTTCGTCATCAAGTTCTGTAGGGAATGGACCTTTTCCTACTCTTGTAGTATAAGCCTTTGCAACACCTATTATATTTGTTATTGTTTTAGGACCTACACCTGTACCAACACATACTCCTGCTGAAAGCGGGTGAGAAGATGTAACATATGGGTATGTTCCGAAGTCGATGTCAAGAAGTGTAGCTTGTGCACCTTCAAACATTATAGTTTTTCCGGATTTGTCAGCTTCATATACAAGTACAGAAACATCGTCCATATATGAAGAAAGTCTTTTGCCATATTCAGTATATTCTGCAATTACAGCGTCAAGGTCATAAGCTTCTCCGCCGTAAACTTCTGTTATTATTTTATTTTTAAGTTTTCCTGTTGATTTGATTTTTTCAGCAAGTACATCAGGATGGCATAAATCATACATTCTGATTCCGCATCTTTCGTATTTATCCATATAAGTAGGACCGATGCCTCTTTTGGTTGTTCCTATATCGGAATTTCCTCTGAATGTTTCTGAAAGACCATCAAGTTGAATATGCCAAGGCATAACAATATGAGCACGTGGGTCAATTTTAAGATTTTTTGTTGAAATTCCTCTGTTTTCAAGATTATCAAGTTCGCTTATAAAGTCCTTAGGGTCAAGCACGACACCTGCACCTATAAGACAGAGTGTATCAGGATAAAGTATACCTGAGGGAATAAGATGAAGTTTATAAACTTCTCCATTATTTACTACAGTATGACCGGCATTGTTACCGCCCTGAGAACGTACAACTACTTCAGCTCTGGAAGCAAGAATATCAATAATTTTACCTTTTCCTTCATCGCCCCACTGGCTTCCTACAACAATATTAGCAGGCATTTGATTTCCTCTTTTCGTAAAATATTTTATTCAGATGTTGATAATACATCATAACATCACAATAAGATATTATAACAGAAAAATTCCATAAATTCAAGTGGTTAATGAAAAAATTTCAGATAATATTATAAAAAAGCCATACGGATTTTTTATGTTTCCGTATGGCTTTAGTTTTTTTATTTAAAATCAGAGTGATGTATAATCATTTATTGAAGTTGAAGGGTGTGAGTCCATACGTTGTATAGAAATATTATTATAGCATTCCATACCTGTTCCGGCTGGGATAAGTTTACCAATAATAACGTTTTCTTTAAGTCCAAGGAGCTTATCGCTCTTTCCTCTGATTGCTGCATCTGTAAGAGCCTTTGTAGTTTCCTGGAATGAAGCTGCTGAAAGGAAGCTGTCAGAATTTGAAGAAGCTTTTGTAATACCCTGAAGTACAGGTTCTGTCTGTACTAATGTAAGGTCATATTCGCCATTTTCTATTCTTGTCTTGATTCCTTCATTAATTTCTTCAATTTCCTTTTTATCTGCAAGTGTTCCAGGGAGTAAATAGCTGCTTCCTGTTTCTGTAACCTTAATCTTGTTGAGCATCTGACGTACAATAATTTCGATATGCTTGTCGTTGATGTCAACACCCTGTAAACGGTAAACTTTTTGAACTTCGTGTATAATGTAGTTCTGAACTGCCTGAACACCAAGAATATTAAGAATATCAGTAGGATATGAATTACCTTCTGTAAGACGAGTTCCTTTTTCTATAAATTGACCTTCTCTTACTTCATTGGTTCTTATCTTGAAGTTATAAGGAATCATATATGATTCTGAATCGCCTGTTTCAGGATTTGTAATAATTATGTTACGAGTTGTTTTTACTTCTTCTATATGAACTATGCCGCTTTCTTTAGCAATGATGGCTGCATTTTTAGGACGTCTGCCTTCAAAGAGTTCTTCAACACGAGGGAGACCCTGAGTGATATCTTCCGCATCGGCTGATGCAACACCACCGGTATGGAATGTTCTCATTGTAAGCTGTGTACCAGGTTCACCGATTGACTGTGCAGCGATTGTACCTACGGCTTCACCGATTGAAACAACATTGCCGTTTGCAAGGTTTGCACCGTAACACTTTGCACATACACCGTGCTTTGATTTACAGTGGAGAACTGAACGTATTTTTACACGTTCTACTCCGGCATTTATAATCTTTTTAGCATCGGCTTCAGTAATCATTTTGTTTTTGGATACAATTAAATCGCCGTCACTGTTTTTAAGGTCATTAACAAGGTATCTGCCTATAAGACGTTCTGAAAGCGGTTCAATTACTTCGTTTCCGTTCTTGATTTCATATACTTCTATACCGTCTTCTGCGTGACAGTCATCTTCACGGATAATAACTTCCTGCGATACATCAACAAGTCTTCTTGTAAGATAACCAGAGTCAGCTGTACGAAGAGCTGTATCTGTAAGACCCTTTCTCGCACCTCTTGAAGAGATGAAGTATTCAAGTATGTTAAGTCCTTCACGATAGTTAGCACGAATCGGAATTTCAATTGTTGTACCAGAAGTATTGGCAATAAGTCCTCTCATTCCGGCTAACTGACGAATCTGGCTTATACTACCTCTCGCACCGGAGTCAGCCATCATCCAGATAGGATTATACTTGCCGTTTTCTTGGAAATTCTTTTTAAGTGCATCTTTTACATCTTCAGTTGCCTGATTCCATATTCCTATTACTCTTGATGATTTTTCTCCTGCGGAAATATAACCATATTCGTATTCCTGTGTTATTTCTTCAATATCCTCATCAGCCTTTGCAAGAATATCTTTCTTCTGAGGTGGAATAACTGCATCACATACGGCAACTGTAAGTGCTGCACGTGTTGAATATTTAAATCCAAGAGCCTTTATCTTATCAAGTACTTCAGATGTTGTAGTAGTTCCATGAATACGTATACATCTTTCGATTATGTCAGAGAGCTGTTTTTTACCTACAAGGAATGAAACTTCAAGGTCAAACTGCTTATCTGAATTTGTTCTGTCAATATATCCGAGATCTTGAGGTATATTGTCATTAAATATCAATCTTCCGACTGTACAATCGATAATTTTTGATACTTTTCTTCCGCCTATATCTTTTGTAATCTTTACTTTTATAGCTGCGTGAAGTGATACATCATGCTCATTATAAGCCATAAGAGCTTCATTTTTATCTCTGAATACTTTTCCTTCACCTATTTCGCCCTCTTTCTGGAGAGTGAGATAGTAAGAACCAAGTACCATATCTTGTGAAGGTACAGCAACAGGCTTACCGTCAGAAGGTTTAAGAAGGTTATTTGCGGCAAGCATAAGGAAACGTGCTTCTGCCTGTGCTTCTGCTGAAAGTGGAAGATGTACAGCCATCTGGTCACCGTCAAAGTCAGCATTGAATGCGGAACATACAAGAGGGTGAAGCTTTATAGCACGACCTTCAACAAGAATAGGTTCAAATGCCTGTATTCCGAGACGGTGAAGTGTGGGGGCACGGTTAAGCATAACAGGGTGATCCTTGATTACATCTTCGAGAGCGTCCCATACTTTGTCAGATGCCTTGTCTACCATTTTTCTTGCACTTTTAATATTAAGTGTGATTTTCTTATCAACAATTCTTTTTAATACAAAAGGCTTGAAAAGTTCAAGTGCCATTTCTTTTGGAAGTCCGCACTGATACATTCTGAGTTCAGGACCTACAACGATAACTGAACGTCCGGAATAGTCAACACGTTTTCCGAGAAGATTCTGACGGAATCGTCCCTGTTTACCTTTAAGCATATCTGAAAGTGATTTAAGAGCTCTGTTGCTAGGTCCTGTAACAGGTCTTCCGTGTCTTCCGTTATCTATAAGAGCATCAACAGCTTCCTGAAGCATTCTTTTTTCATTTCTTATAATTATATCAGGTGCATCAAGTTCAAGCATTCTTTGAAGTCTGTTGTTTCTGTTTATAACTCTTCTGTAAAGGTCGTTGAGGTCTGATGTTGCATAACGTCCGCCGTCAAGCATTACCATAGGACGGATATCAGGAGGTATAACAGGGATTACTTCAAGTACCATCCATTCTGGCTTGTTTCCGGAAAGTCTGAATGCTTCTATTATTTGCAGACGCTTTAATACCTTGACTTTTTTCTGCCCTGGAGGAAGTGTTGCGAGTTCTGCTTTGAGGTCATCAGCAACTATTTCGATATTGTTTTTCCATTCTGAAATATTTGCATCTTCACAGAAAGGACAGTTTTTACAGTTGAAATTTCTGTCGCACTTTTTGCACATTTCACGCTGTTCTTTATTGAGTGAAATTTTTTCCATTTCAATAAGGCGGTCTTTGTGTGCATCATATCTTTCAGGGTCGTATTCCTGAAGAAGAACCTTTATAGCTTCTGCACCCATTCCGGCTTTGAAATCATCGCCGTATTTTTCAAGGTAAGTCATATATTCTTTTTCAGTGAGAAGTTGTTTTTTAGAGAGTTCTCCGGTATTTCCGGGGTCAGTAACAACATATTTTGTGAAATATAAGATTTCTTCAAGACGTTTCTGTGAAATTTCAAGCACCTGTCCTATTCTTGAAGGTGTTCCCTTGAAGAACCATATATGTGATACAGGTGTTGCGAGTTCAATAGAGCCCATTCTTTCACGTCTTACTTTGGCACGTGTTACTTCAACTCCGCACTTATCACAGATTTTTCCTTTAAAGCTTATTTTCTTGAACTTTCCGCAGTGACATTCCCAGTCCTTTGTTGGTCCGAAGATTCTTTCACAGTAAAGGCCGTCACGTTCAGGCTTCTGAGTCCTGTAGTTGATAGTTTCAGGTCTTGTAACTACACCATAAGACCATTGTCTTATCTGTTCCGGAGATGCAAGACCTATTTTTATCGAATCAAAAGTATTAAATTCCAAAGTATTACCTCCTCAAAAAAGTGGGGTTAAGCCGGAATTTTTATGTTAAAAATCCCGACTTATATGTGTTTATTCATCATCAAGAGCTGTAAAGTCATCGTCATCAGACAAGTCAGAAAGGTCATCGCTATCATATGAATAGAGTTCATCATCTTCAAGGATATCGTCATCATATTCATCGATGTCATCTTCGTTCATAATGCCATAATCTTCATTGTCCAGTTCTTCAGGAGTTTTTTCTTTATCGGTGAAATAAAGACCTTCTTTGCCTATTTTTTCATCGTCATATTCTGTTAAATCGCTAGTCTTTTCGTCCTCAAAAGCACCGCCCTTTGGAGAAGACTTAATATCATCATCAAAGTTCTGTTTAAGGTCGATTTCCTGCTGATTTTCGTCAAGTACCTTGATATCAAGACCAAGTGCCTGAAGTTCCTTTACAAGAACCTTGAATGATTCAGGTATTCCAGGCTTAGGAACATTCTGACCTTTTACAATAGCTTCATATGCTTCAACACGTCCTATAGTATCGTCAGACTTGACAGTTAAAATTTCCTGGAGAGTATAGGCTGCACCATATGCTTCAAGAGCCCATACTTCCATTTCACCGAATCTCTGACCACCGAACTGTGCTTTACCACCAAGAGGCTGTTGTGTAACAAGTGCATAAGGTCCTACTGAACGTGCGTGAATTTTATCATCAACAAGGTGGTGAAGCTTGAGGTAATACATATATCCTACAGTAACACGGTTATCAAATTTTTCACCAGTACGTCCATCATAAAGAGTGAATTTTCCGTCCTCTGACATTTCAAGAGCCTTAGGATTGATAACTTTCTGCATTGAATTAAGTTCAAAGTCATCTGTGCGGTGGTCTTTGTTCTTTTCATTTGCCATTTTGAAACATTCACGTATATCATCTTCGTGTGCACCGTCAAATACAGGAGTCATAATGTGCCAGCCAAGAGCTTTAGCAGCCATTCCAAGATGTACTTCGAGAACCTGACCGATGTTCATACGTGAAGGAACGCCGAGCGGATTAAGAACTATATCAAGCGGAGTACCGTCTGGAAGGAATGGCATATCTTCTTCAGGAAGAATTCTTGAAACGACACCCTTATTTCCGTGACGACCAGCCATTTTATCGCCGACTGTAATCTTACGTTTCTGAGCAATATAGCAGCGAACTCTCATATTTACTCCGGCACTGAGTTCATCACAGTTGTTTCTTGTAAATACTTTTACATCTACTACAACACCGGATTCACCGTGCGGAACTTTAAGAGAATTATCTCTTACTTCTCTTGCTTTTTCGCCAAATATAGCTCTTAAAAGTCTTTCTTCGGAAGTAAGTTCAGTTTCACCCTTTGGAGTAACCTTACCTACAAGAATATCTCCGGAATGAACTTCTGAACCGATTCTTATAATACCGTTTTCGTCAAGGTCTTTAAGAGCATCATCGCCGACATTAGGAATATCTCTTGTGATTTCTTCAGGACCGAGCTTTGTTTCACGGCATTCTATTTCATATTCTTCTATATGGACTGATGTAAATACATCTTCACGTACAAGACGTTCATTAAGAAGTACGGCATCTTCATAGTTATAGCCTTCCCATGTCATAAATCCGATGAGAGCATTTTTTCCTATGGAAATTTCACCGTCAGCAGTAGCAGGGCCGTCTGCAAGTACCTGACCAGCTTTTACTTTTTCACCGACACTTACTATTGGTCTTTGGTTCACACAAGTACCCTGATTTGAACGTTTGAATTTTGTAAGTGTATATTTACGTTCAATGCCTGTTGAGTCAATCATATTTATATGGTCAGCATCAACAAATGTAATTTCACCGTCATATTCAGATACAATACATACACCAGAGTCAACCGCTGCCTTGTATTCCATACCTGTACCGACGAAAGGTCTTTCAGTTTTAAGAAGAGGCACTGCCTGTCTCTGCATGTTGGAACCCATAAGAGCTCTGTTCGCATCATCGTTTTCGAGGAATGGAATCATTGAAGTTGCAACAGATACAACCATTTTAGGAGATACGTCCATAAAATCTACTCTTTCGCTTTCGCATTCAAGAATCTTGTCACGATAGCGGGCTGTAACCTTTGGCTTTGCAAATCTTCCGTCTTCTGTAAGCGGTTCATTTGCCTGTGCAACTATATAGTTATCTTCGACATCAGCAGTCATATAAACTACTTCTGATGTTACAATACCTGTTTTCTTGTCAACTTTTCTGTAAGGAGCTTCTATGAAGCCATATTCATTTATTCTTGCGAATGTTGCGAGGTATGAAATAAGTCCGATGTTAGGACCTTCAGGAGTTTCAATAGGACACATTCTTCCATAGTGGCTGTAGTGAACGTCACGAACTTCAAATCCGGCTCTGTCTCTTGAAAGACCGCCAGGACCAAGAGCAGAAAGACGTCTTTTGTGAGTGAGTTCAGCAAGAGGATTGTTCTGATCCATAAACTGTGAAAGAGGTGAAGAACAGAAAAATTCCTTTATAGCCGAAGATATAGCTCTTATATTTACAAGACTTTGAGGAGTAAGATGTGTTGTATCCTGACTCTGTGTATTCATCTTTTCACGTATTGTCTTTTCCATTCGTGAAAAGCCTATTTTAAACTGATTCTGGAGAAGTTCGCCTACACTTCTAATACGTCTGTTTCCAAGATGGTCAATATCATCAACAAGACCTACTCCGTTGCAGAGATTAATAAAATAGCTTATTGTTGCATATATATCATCAAGTATGATATGCTTAGGGATAAGGTCATCAACACGCTTTTTAACGTTTTCTTCTATTTCATCAGCATCAGCAGAATTTTCAATTATTTCCTGAAGAACTTTAAATGAAACTTTTTCATTGATTCCGTATTTTTCAGTATCAAAATCAACATAGCCCTTGATGTCAACCATACCATTACCTATGATTTTGACTTCTCTTTCTACCATTCTTATGGCATTTTCACCGTTTTCATTAGTCCAGTATTCTTTTGATTCAACAGTTACATATGCTTCATAAACACCTGCCTGTTCTATTTCACAAGCTTTTTCATATGTTGCAGTTTCTCCGGCATCGAGCATTATTTCACCCGTAAGAGGATTTTCAATAGGTCTTGAAAGAATATGTCCAGCAAGTCTTGAAGCTATGCCAAGTTTTTTGTTATATTTATATCTTCCGAATCTGCAAAGTTCATATCTCTTTGCATCAAAGAAAAGATTGTTAAGATGTGTTATAGCACTTTCAACCGTTGGAGGTTCACCTGGGCGAAGCTTTTTATACATATCAATAAGAGCATCATCACTGTTTTTAGTGCTGTCTTTCTGGAGAATTGTCTGTTTGAGACGCTCGTCAGCACCAAAAAATTCATAAATTTCATCATCAGTGCCAAGCCCCATAGCTCTTATGAATGTTGTTACAGGAATCTTTCTGTTTTTATCTATTCTTACATAGACAATATCATTAGAATCCATTTCATATTCAATCCACGCACCTCTGTTAGGGATAACAGTGGTTTTAAATAAATCCTTACCAGTCTTATCCTTTTCAGATGAATAATAAACACCTGGTGAACGTACAAGCTGTGAAACTATTACACGTTCTGCACCGTTTATTACAAAAGTACCGCTTTCAGTCATAAGTGGGAAATCACCAAGATAAATTTCACTTTCACAGGAAGCACCTGTTTCTCTGTTTGAAAGGGTTGCGGTAGCTCTCAATGCAACCTGATACGTTGCATCACGTTCTTTGCATTGGGCAATAGTATATTTTGGGGTATCATCAAATTTGTAGTCCTTAAAAGTAAGAACAAGATTTCCATTATAGTCAGTGATAGATGTCATATCACGAAAGACTTCTTTAAGGCCTTCTTCTCTGAACCATTTGTACGAATTTTTTTGAACTTCAATAAGATTAGGCATTTCAAGAACTTCATTAATCTTACCAAAACTCATTCTTACATTTTTTCCGAGCTTTTTAGGTTTAACATTCACCATAGGCGGACCTCCTTTTATTTTTGGAACAAATGCATTTAATAAAGAAATCAAAAATCAAAAGATGGAAAATATCATACAGTCAAATAATTTTTTTGCTTGTACGAAATTTACTATTGACAAAAGCATATAATTTGTGGTATAATATCCTCAGAATAGTAGTATTTTCACATATTGATACATTTTATAATTATAATATATATAGCTGAAAATGTCAAGGGCAATATTATAGTTTTGTTTAAAATATCCGGTTTTTGCTAAAAAAATCGGATATTTTTGTTTATATCTTCTAATATGGAAACTTTGAAAAATTTTCAGAAATTTTTGAATTTTATCATTATTTGTATTTACTTTTTTTTACACAGATGATATAATAAAAGTAAAAACGGAGGGTTTAATTTATGATTTTTATAAACAGTGAAGATAGATACAGGGCTATGCCTGACAGAAGTCATTATACTGTTTGCAGTGACAGAATAACACGTATAAATGAATTAGGGAAAACAATGTTTTATTACACATTTGTTGTTGCACTTATAGTTTCGGCAGGTTCTATGTTTAATGTAAGATTTAATATTCTTTCTCTTTTGTCTGACCTTGCTGTCGGGAGGGGAAATGTGGGAGCTTCTGGAGTAATTTTTTCCGGAGCATTAAATATAATAACATCACTTTTTCTGATAATTATGGCTGTTATGGGAAAAGCAAAATATAAATTTTGTAATGTTTTTCTTTTTTGTATATATCTTGCTATGCCTGTTGCCAGCATTATAAATTTTGGTGACAGAACTAGTGATATTATAACTATAGGTCTTGGAATTATTGGAATATATATATATTTTCCAAGTCTTCAAGCTTGGCGAGATTATCGTGTAATTTCTAGAACAGAAGGATTTCCTTATTTTAATGAACGTTTTGCAAATCAGCTTGAAAATCCTAAATATAAATGTGAAAATTACCATGAAGACTATGCCGACGATGAAAAGCCTATGCAGGAGATTGAAAAGGAACTTACAGATAATATAAATGCTGATGAAATTGATAAAAAAGAAGATAATCCAAATAAAATCAGTATGAATTTATCAGATGAATTAACTCCTGTTGATATTCCTAAGAGGGGAGATGCTAAAAAAAGAAAACTTGAACAAGAACAGGAAAAAGAAAATAAAAAATCGAGTCTTGAACTTGCAAGGGAGCTTGCAGAAAAATTCAATAAGTTTGATTTTGAACTTGAAGATGATTTTGATATACTAAAAAATAAAAGCATAAAAACAATAATAATAAACATAATAAGAGGTGAAGCTGATGTTTGCAAAAGTTAGGAGTTTCGGCTTTTTTGGTATTAGTTCTTTTGAAGTCGAAGTTGAAGTTGATGCAAGCCGTGGTCTTCCATCCTTTAATATAGTTGGTCTGCCCGATACTGCAATTAAAGAAAGTAAAGACAGAATCCGTTCTGCAATGCGAGCTTCATCGATAAAATTTCCAGTATTGTCAATAATGGTCAATCTAGCTCCTGCCGATACAAAAAAAAGTGGTTCTGTACACGATATGGCTATACTTGTTGCGATTTTGAAGGCAACAAATATTATCATGGGAAATACTGATGATTCTGCATTTGTCGGGGAAGTTTCATTGAACGGAAAAATAAGACATATTAATGGTGTTCTTGCAATGGTTCTAAAAGCGTATGAATCAGGAGTAAAGAATATATTTGTACCTAAAGAAAATGCTTTTGAGGCATCTGTGGTTGAAGGAATTAATGTATATGGTGTTGAAAGCGTTGAAGAACTTATAAATCATCTTTGCGACGTTAAGTATATAAATGTTCAGGAAAGATATATCCCGCCTAAAACAGAATATAATGAAATTTTGGATTTTTCTGATGTAAAAGGACAGTATTCTGCTAAATTTGCTTTGGAGATTGCGGCTGCTGGCGGTCACAATGTAATGATGATAGGTTCTCCTGGAAGCGGAAAAAGTATGCTTGCAAAGAGAATGCCCACTATTTTGCCACCTTTAAGCTTTCAAGAATCATTGGAAACTACTAATATACATTCAATAGCCGGATTACTTGATAAAAATACACCAATTATAACAAAAAGGCCATTCCGTTCACCGCATCATACAATTTCATCTGCTGGTCTTACGGGAGGAGGAACTGTTCCGCACCCAGGAGAAATTTCTCTTGCACATAATGGAGTTTTATTTCTTGATGAATTTGCTGAATTTGAAAAACATACCATTGAAACAATACGTCAGCCTATAGAAGATGGATATGTTACTATTTCCAGAGTTTCCGGAACAGTTATATATCCCTGTTCAGTAATGCTTATAGGTGCAATGAATCCTTGTCCTTGTGGATATTATGGCCATCCTACTCGTAAATGTGTATGTCCTCAGAAGAAAGTAAGAGCTTATCTTTCAAAACTTTCAGGACCTATAATAGATAGATTTGACCTTCATGTTGATGTTGCACCTGTTAATTTTGATGATATGTCTTCTACTGAAAAGGGTGAATCTTCTGAAAAAATCCGAGAGAGAATTATGAGAGCAAGGAAAATTCAGCTTGAAAGATTTAAAGGAACTAATATCAAATGTAATGCACAGATACCAGCATCAGTTATTCAGAAATATTGTATTATGGACGATTCAGCTTTTCAGAAATTAAAGCAGGTTTTTGAAAAAATGAATTTCAGCGGAAGAAGCTATAATAAAATACTTAAAGTTTCAAGGACTATTGCAGACCTTGAAAACAGTGAACTTATAACGAAAAGACATATTTCACAGGCTGTTCAGTTCAGAAGTCTTGACAAAAAATATTGGAGTTAATTTGAGGAATAAAATTATGAAATCAGCATTTAAAAAAGTATCAAATCAAAAAAAAATAGATGGTGGTCTTATGCTTGCCATAATGGTATGCTCTGCAATAAGTATACTTCTTATATATTCTATTAGTTTCAATGAGATTGTGGATAATATATCTATGGATTATTATAAAACACAGCTTGTATCTACTGGAATAGGTATTGTTGCAAGTATAATAATATCTATGGTTGACTATAAAAAAATAGTAAAACTATGGTTTATATATGTACCTATTGCACTAGGACTTGTTCTGCTGACATTTACCAGTCTTGGATACCGACGTGACGGAGCTGATGACCAAGCATGGCTTCAGCTCGGTCCTGTGAATTTACAGCCTTCGGAACTTCTTAAACTTGCATTTATACTTTCTTTTTCATATCATCTTTCAAGAGATGAAGAAAATATGAACGAACCTATTCATATGGCTTTACTATGCTTGCACGCATTAGTGCCGATAGGTCTTATCGGACTTCAGGGAGACTATGGAACGGCTATAATATTTGGATTTATATTTGCTGCTATTATGATATCAGCAGGTATATCATGGAAATATCTTGTAGCTGCACCGATTTTAATAGCAGTTGCAGTTGCAGTGCTTTGGAATTTTGTTCTGGGAACTGTTCATAAAAAAAGAATTCTTGTGCTTTTTAATCCCGGAACAGACCCTGAAGGACTTGAATGGCAACAGGATTTAGGACTTGCTTCATTGAGTTCAGGCGGAATTTTCGGAAAAGGTCTTTTTAATAAAGCAGAATCTTATATTTCAGTTCCGGAAATTCATAACGATTTTATATTTGCATATATAGGTCAGGTTTTTGGATTTGTCGGTTCTTTGGGAATAATAATTCTTTTGATTTACATTTGTCTTAAAGTACTTGCTGACAGTGTTGTTACAAGGGACAGCCTTGGTAAATTTATATGTCTTGGAGTATTTGGCATGCTTCTTTCACATTGTATTATGAATATAGGAATGGTTTTAAAAGTTATGCCAGTAATTGGTGTTCCGTTGCCTTTTCTGAGTGCCGGAGGTACTGCTATGGTCAGTATGTATGCATCAATAGGTCTTGTAATGAGTACTTACTGCTATGGACGTAAAAATATAAGCGTAGCTGATGATGAAGAATAATGAGTTAGGAAGTAATAAACTTTGAAAATCAGAGAAATTAAAGATAATAAAAAACAATATCTTCAATTATTGCTTCTGGCAGATGAACAGGAAAATATGATTGACAGATATATAAGCAGAGGTACAATGTATGCCCTATATGATGACGATATTAAGGCAGTTTGTATTGTTACTGATGAAGGAAACGGAGTATTGGAAATTAAGAATATTGCTACAGAACCTAATAACCAGAAAAAAGGATATGGAAAAAGTCTTATTCAATTTATCAAAAATCAGTATAAGGGAACATTCAATATTTTGCAGGTCGGTACAGGAGACAGCCCGTTGACAGTTCCTTTTTATGAAAAATGCGGATTTAAGAAATCACATTATATTAAAAATTTTTTTACTGAAAATTATAATCATCCTATTTATGAATGTGGGATACAGCTTATAGATATGATATATTTGCAAATGGAGATTTAATTTATTTCAAAAATCTCTTGCAATTTGCTTTAAAAAATGGCATAATAAAAGATAGCCTATTCCGTTCAGACAGCGGAATTGAAATAATAATTTAATTTAAACTTAATTTAATGTCTGGGAATGGAGAATTTAAATGTCACATCAGTTATGTATAGTGCTTGATTTTGGTGGTCAGTACAATCAGCTTATTGCCAGAAGAGTCCGTGAATGCGGTGTTTATTGTGAGGTTAAAAGCTATAAGACATCTATAGAGGAGATTAAGAAACTGAATCCTTCAGGAATTATATTTACAGGAGGACCTAACAGTGTATATCTTGAAGAATCACCGTCAATCTCAAAGGAAATTTTTGAACTTGGCATACCTGTACTTGGAATATGCTATGGCTGTCAGCTTATGGCACATCTTTTAGGTGGAAAAGTTTCTTCCTGTGAAACTTCCGAATATGGAAAAACCGATACATATTATGATAAAAATGATACCATCTTTGGATATATTCAGGATATGCCTGAAAAAGCAATTTCTTGGATGAGCCATACGGATTATATATCAGAAGTTCCGGAAGGTTTTAAAATTATCGCACATACTGATAATTGTCCTTGTTCAGCTATGGAAAATAAGGAGAAAAAACTTTATGCGTTACAGTTCCACCCTGAAGTAAATCATACTGAATATGGTTTAAAAATGATTAACAGTTTTCTTAAAAATGCCTGCGGATTTACCGGAGACTGGACTATGAAAAATTATGCTAAGACAGCTATTGAAGATATAAAGAAAAAAGTAGGAGACGGAAAGATTCTGCTTGCACTTTCCGGAGGAGTTGACAGTTCCGTTGCAGCGGCACTTCTTTCAAAGGCAGTAGGAAATCAGCTTACCTGTATTTTTGTTGACCACGGTTTTATGCGTAAAAATGAAGGCGATGAAGTGGAAAAAGCTTTTGCTGACTGGGATATTAATTTTATCAGAGTCAATGCAAAGGAACAGTTTATGTCAAAACTCCGCAATGTATCTGACCCTGAAACAAAGCGTAAAACCATAGGTGAGGAATTTATAAGAGTATTTGAACAGGAAGCTAAAAAAATCGGTACTGTTGATTATCTTGTACAGGGAACTATATATCCTGATGTAATTGAAAGCGGTGCAGGAGATGCTGCCGTAATAAAATCACATCACAATGTAGGCGGTCTTCCTGATTATGTTGATTTCAAGGAAATTATTGAACCACTCAGAATGCTTTTCAAAGATGAGGTAAGACAGCTTGGTATAGAACTTGGTCTTTCGGAAGTTCTTGTGTGGAGACAGCCGTTTCCAGGTCCGGGTCTTGCAATAAGAATAATAGGCGAGATTACAGATGAAAAACTTGAAATTCTTCAGGATGCTGATTATATATTCCGTGAAGAAATTGCAAAAGCTGGTCTTGACCATAAGATTAATCAGTATTTTGCAGTACTTACAAGTATGCGTTCAGTAGGAGTAATGGGTGATTTTCGCACATACGACTATACTCTCGCACTCAGAGCTGTAACAACTACTGACTTTATGACTGCTGATTTTGCAAAAATTCCTTATGAAGTTCTTGAAACAGCGGCATCAAGAATTGTAAATGAAGTAAACCATATAAATAGAATCGTCTATGATGTAACTACAAAACCACCAGCAACTATTGAGTGGGAATAATAGGAAATAGTAAGTGAGGATAAAAAAATGAATACAACAGAAATTTTACAGCCTAATCTTTTTCCGTTTCCATTTCCTCATCATCTTGTGTTTTGCTGTATAGCAATGATATTTTTTGGTTATCTTTATATGAAGTATAAAAAGCCTCACCAGCTTATAATGGCAATTGCAATACCATTTTCCCTTATAGTATGGATTTCAGAAAGCAGAACTCTCTTTTATGCAATGGGATTGATTGAAGTTGTTTTGATAATTTTTGCAATTGTAACAAATATTATTCATAAAAAGAAATATCCTGAGCTATATGCATCTAATAATAAATCTGATATTAAAACAGAAAGCAAATCAGAAGAAAAACAGAATGATTTAGATAAAGAATCTGAAGAAATTCAGGAAAATGAAAAAACGGAGTAATGTTTTTATGAAGATTGTTATTCTTGACTGGAAAACTATGACATGGAATAATGAACTTTCTTCGGATGTATTTAAAAAATTCGGTGATGTGGAATGCTATGATTTCACATCGCCGGAACTTGCTGCCGGACGTATCGGAGATAGTGAAATAGTTCTCTGCAATAAAGTTCAGATAACACGTGAAATTATAGATAAATGTCCAAATATGAAGTATATTGGACTGTTTGCTACTGGATACAATAATATTGATATTGAATATGCCAGTGAAAAAAATATAATGGTATGCAATGCCGGAGAATATTCCACAATGGCAGTTGCACAGCATACTTTTGCAATGATACTTGAAGTTTACAGTAAAATAAGTATATATAATAATGCTGTTAAAAACGGTGAATGGATTTCATCACCTGCTTTTTCATATTTTCCATATGAGACCAGTGAGCTATATAATAAAACTCTTGGAATAGTGGGATATGGAAGTATCGGAAGAGCTGTTGCAAAGATAGCTGGTGCTTTCGGAATGAATGTGATGATAAATACACGTACTTATCCGAAAAATTGTCCTTATAAAGTATGCAGTCTTGAAGAGTGTGCAGAAAATGCAGATATTATTACTTTTCATTGTCCGCTTACCGAAAAGACAAAGGGTATCATAAATAACAGTCTTATTTCACATATGAAGAAAACAGCTCTTATTGTGAATACATCAAGAGGAGCGGTTGTGAATGAAAATGAACTTGCTGAAGCCCTCAACTGTAAAAGAATTGCGGGGGCGTGTCTTGATGTTCTTGATAAAGAGCCTATGAATCCGGATAATCCTTTAAGATATGCTGAAAACTGTATAATAACACCTCATTCGGCGTGGTCAGCACTTGAAACAAGAAAAAGACTGCTTGATATAGTTTTTGAAAATCTTGACAGCTATCTTCACGGAAATCCGGTAAACCGTGTAAATTAAATATAACAGGGGTTTTGATTGTAAAATGAGAAATATTTCAGAAAAAAAAAGAATTGTTATTAAACTTGGAAGTTCAACACTTGCACATAAAACCGGAAAAATAAATATCAGACGTATGCAGAATCTTGTAAGGGTTATAGCAGACTTGCAGAATGCCGGAAAAGAGATAATAATTGTATCATCTGGTTCTGTTGCACTCGGTACAGGAAAACTCGGACTTCGTGAAAAGCCAAAAGATACCGCTACCAGACAGGCAACTGCTGCTATAGGACAATGTGAGCTTATGTATATGTATGATGATATGTTCGGAAAATACAGTATAACTATTGCACAGATACTTCTTACAAAGACTATCATAGAAAAGCCAGACCGTAAGAAAAATGTTGAAAATACTATTGAAAGACTTATATCACTTGGAATAATACCTATAGTGAATGAAAATGATACTGTTGCTATTGATGAAATTGAACTTGAAATAGGTGAAAATGATACACTTTCGGCAATAGTTGCATCACTGGCAAAAGCCGATTTGCTTGTAATTCTGTCTGATATAAACGGTCTTTATACTTCTGACCCACATAAGAATCCTGATGCTGAAACCATTCCTACTGTTGAAGAAATTACAGGATATATTGAAAAAATTGCAGGAGGTGCAGGTTCAGCACTTGGTACTGGCGGAATGGCCACAAAGATAAATGCTGGAAAAATTGCAACTGAAGCAGGCATTGATATGGTAATTATGAACGGAAGAAATCCTGATGATTTATATGACCTTTTCGAGGATAAGGAAATAGGTACTATATTTAAAGCAAAGTAAATTTAACAGAAAAATAATAAGAATTCTCCCTCCTCTTTAGGTGGTGAGAGGAATTGTCAAGTAAAATAAACGGCAGTGACGGGCGGAATGAAATGGTATCCCTCACTGACACGAGGCAATCCATAATTCAAATTATTGTCGCATTCTTGAAAATGCCAGTGTGGATTGAAACAAGATATAATTGAATTGGAGTTGATTTTTTATGAATTATGCTGAGACACTCGGAGTTAAAGCTAAAAATGCTGAATCTTTTATAAATTCTGCATCTACTGCCCTTAAAAACAAGGCTCTTTCAGCGATTGCAGAATCACTTATAAATAAAACAGATTATATTATGGAACAGAATAATATTGATTTGGATAATGCACAAAAAAACAATATGACTGTTTCAATGCAGGACAGACTTCGTCTTACTGCTGAGAGAATAAAGGATATTGCAGACGGAGTAAATAAAATTGTTGAACTTAATGACCCTGTAGGACAGATTGTAGAGGGTTTTACACGTCCTAACGGTTTGCAGATTATCAAGACAAGAGTTCCGATTGGAAGTATCGGTATTATATTTGAATCACGTCCGAATGTTACTGTTGATGCTGCTGCTCTTTGTCTTAAATCCGGAAATGCGGTTATTCTCAGAGGAGGAAAAGAGGCTATAAATTCAAATAAATGTCTTTGCGGAATAATGCGTGATGCTATCCAGAGTGTTGGAATGCCTGCTGATGTTATACAGCTTGTTGAAGATACTTCAAGAGAGACTGCCTCAGATATGATGAAATTGAATGGTTATCTTGATGTTCTTATTCCACGAGGCGGAGCAGGTCTTATTAAGGCAGTATTAAATCAAGCAACCGTACCTGTAATTGAAACAGGCGTTGGAAATTGTCACGTTTATGTTGATGAATCTGCTGATATTGATATGGCTGTTAGTATTGCTGACAACGCAAAAACACAGAGACCTTCTGTATGCAATGCTATAGAAAGTCTTCTTGTACATAAAAATGTTGCAGATGAATTTCTAAAGAAGGTTGAGGAGAGATTTAAAAAGCATTCTGTTGAAATTTATGGTGATGATAAAACAAAATCAATTCTTGGTGAAAATATACTTGATGCTACTGATGAAGAATATGCAAAAGAATTCAACGACTATAAGATTTCTATAAAAGTAGTTGATAATATTGATGAAGCCATAGCACATATCAGAAAATATGGTACAAGACATTCGGAATGTATAGTTACAAAATCGCTTGATAATGCAAGAAAATTTCAGCTTCAGGTTGATGCTGCTGCCGTATATGTAAATGCTTCAACTAGATTTACTGACGGTGGAGTTTTTGGACTGGGTGCGGAAATAGGCATATCTACTCAGAAACTTCACGCAAGAGGTCCTATGGGTCTTACAGAACTTACAACTCTTAAATATCTTATTAATGGCGATGGTCAGATAAGATAAAGCTTTCAGATTAAATCAAATAAAAAGGAAGTGAGTTTAATTTCCGTGAATACAAAAGATGAAATCGAAAAGATGCTTGATGATATTAAAAGCAGTAATACGGTGAAAAAAAATAAATACAATGATATGTCAGTAGATGATTTGCTTAATACAATATCATCAAGTAAAAAGGCAGAAACTAAATCTGATTCTGATATTTCTGAAAAGGTTCTTACCGCTGACAGTATTTTAGACCAGATAAAAAAATCATCAGAACAGTATAAATCTGAAATTTCAGAAATATCTGAGACATCAGAAATAAAGTCAGATGTTGTTGAAAATATTTCCGGTATTTCCGATAATCAGGAAGTTTCGGACGAATTAGAAGAACCGGAAATATCTGAAATTCCTGTCGATATTGAGAAAACACAATTAGAATCAGAACCGAATGATATTATTCAGGATATAAATAATCAGGATTATTCCGAGGCTGAAGAAAAGACATTCAGAACTATTTTTAATAATATTCTCAATGAATCTTCGGAAGAAATCGCAAAGGAAAAAGCTGAAGAACCTGAACCCGATGAAGATTATATCAGAGAAGATGATGATTCGGAAGATTATGAATCCAGACCAAAGGGTGCAAAAAAGACATTTTCCGCTGTATTTGGAGTTATTGTTTTTGTTTTTGCTGTTATTGGTGTGATTTCTGTTGTTGGATTTGGAATAAAATATGTAAGGTCTTTTACAGATGGCGAGAATAGACAGTCTGAATTTATTGACGCTGTATATCCTGCTGTAATAATGGATATAGAGGCTTTTCAGAATGGCAGTGATTTGCCTTCCGGACAGGTTATAACTGCATCTGTTTGGAAACTGATAATGTCAGGAGATATTGAAAGATATGACCGTACTTTTGATATTATATCCGTACCAGCAGTCGATATAGAAGCTGTTGCTACGAAACTCTTTGATACGGAATTCTACTCACTTGAACATCAGACGGTTGGTTCAGGAGATTTGAAATTCTATTATAATGAAGAGAGCAAGACATATAATATTCCCGCCAAACCAATGCTTTTTTCCTATAAGCCGAGTATTTCCGCATTGTCAAAAGATGGCGATATTTATACCGTTGAAGTTGATTATATTCAGGAACAACCGTCATTTATGAAAGAACATTCAAAATTTGATGCTGATGTATCGAAAACAGTAAAATTCAGATTAAAATTACAGGACAATGATTATTCTATATTGTCAATGCAGATAATCAATGTTAATCAGGAATAAAAAATTGCAGGAGCTTTTAAACTCCTGCTTTTTATTTTAATCATTGGTTTTTGTTGTAGTAGTAGTTTGTACTGATGAACTTGAATTATATGAAGTAGTGGTTTGTTTTTCAGTTTTGTTAACAGCTACCTTGCAAGTTCCGTATTGCCATACATTATTATATCTAGGACAGGATATAGTTACTGAATGACTGAATGAATTGCTGTTGGAAGTTTCATTCAGAAGATTAACATCAGCAACAATATCATTGGCAGTTAAATCTTCTATAACATCTTCTGGACCTATAACTGTTATATTTATTCTTTTTGAGATTATTTCATAGTCATAGTTGGGTTGTGGATTGCTTATTGATATATCATTTATTATAAGGTCTTTTTTTGCAAGATTGTCATTTTCAAGTTTTATTGCAACTGTTTCAAGATTGGATTGATTTATATAATCTTTTGTATCAACTGGCAGAACTGTTGAATATCCGATGTCAATATCGCTTAAAAGTATTTTTCCGATTTCAAATGGATTTGCAAATTCTGTTGAACTGTTTGATGAGGCAAGAACTATATTATTAGCAGACATCGAGAATTTCAGAAAGTCCTTGTCAAAATTGGACGGTGCATTTAGTATTGATACAGATAAATCTACAGTTTTCTGTGTAAGAACTGGTATATATATAGTGATACTGTTTTTGCCTAATGTCAAATCTTTGCTTTCAATGACAGCACCTTCTTCAGTATATAACCTTATTTCATCACTTTGAAGAGTATATGAAGAATCCAAAACGGCTTCTTTTGTTGAAAGAGCTTTACAGTCTGCAATCTTATTCAGTTGTTCTGAAGGACCTGTAATTTTTATTGATGCTGGTTCGCAGGAAAAGTCGTCAGGGTCAATAGTTTTGTTTTCAGCAAAAGTTATATTAGGAATTTCCGGAGATACTGGGAATTCACGGGTTTCTATTTTGTCGAGCGTTATTGTTGCTTTTGAAGGATTCATAGTTTTAATTTCAAATTCAGTACCATTTTTGCTTTCAACTTTTATAGATACTGTTCTTGTTCCTGCTGATGTTATATTATCGGTTACAAGCTTGGCAGTAAGATTGTTATTTTGAAGATTTCCTATTTCTGTACGGCTTCCTGAAATTCTGACATCTACTTTTTGAACATCACAGGATATAAGAGTCAGGTCGCTTGTATCAGAAATAGTCATACCTGTTTCAATTGAAAGAGGTATGCCCGTAATGGTTGCAGATGTTGTATCATATTTTGTTATTGATATTATAAACCATAAAACAATAGCAATCAATACAGATGAAATTATAAGTGCTATCTGACTGTTTAAACTTTCAGACAGTTTTTTTTTGATTTCGGAAAGGTTTTCCATATGTATATATTACCTCCTTTTTTTCAAAAAACTTGAAGGAATTTTTTTCTTATTGAAAATAATTGAATCCTGACTTTTTGTTATAATTTCCTCTATGAGCAGTTTTTTTAGTTTTTCATGAGTATAGTCTCTTGTAAGAACTCCGTCCATAGCAACAGAGATTTGTCCCGTTTCTTCCGATACAACTATTACAATTGAATCAGAATTTTCACTCATACCAATAGCAGCTCTATGACGTGAACCAAGTTTTTTATTTATAATAGCTTCTTTTTGTGGTTTAGGAAGAAAACAGGCAGCAGCTAATATAATTCCGTCCCTCATAATTACAGCACCATCGTGAAGAGGTGTTTTAGGATAAAATATGTTTCCGAAAATTTCTTTGCTCGGAATAGCATTCATAATCGTACCTGTTTCAATCTGTTCACCGAGTTTTGTCTGACGTTCCACAACTATCAATGCACCAGTACATGTCGCTGAAAGTTCTACACAGGAATCGCATATACTTTGAATTGCATTATCCCATTTTCCGGTAAGGGTTTCCTGAGATTCACCGAATCCCAGAATATTGAATCCGAGTTTTGTTCTTCCTACCTTTTCCAAAGCACGTCGCAGTTCTGGCTGGAATAATATAAGTATTGCTATAAGTCCAATGTCAAAGGTTTTTGATATTATATATGTAATTGATTTTAACTGCAAAGCATTGCTGACAGCATATCCTACAGCAAGAAGGACAATACCTTTGACGAGCTGTCCCGCTCTCGTTTCACGGACAAGCTTTATAGCCAGATATATTAAATATGAGAGAATAACTATGTCAATAATGTCAAATATTGTAGCAGTTTTGATAACACTTAAAAGAGAATCTTTTATATTTTGCAACAGCGACACGGAAGCACACCCTTTCTGTATTTTTATAAATATTATATATTTATGATTATGAATTATTATGTATGAGGGCAGTAAGCCCCCATATATTATTTTATCATAAATCAGAATAATTTCAATAGTTTTTTATGAATTTTTATTGCTTTGTATATTTTTAATTAAATTAGCCATTTTAATTACTTCTCTTTCACTGTTGAAAACGGATGGTGAAAATCTTACAGTTCCGGTTTTGGTTCCAAGACTGCTATGGGCAAGTGCAGAACAGTGAAATCCTGCACGAAGACAGAATCCTTTTTCTGATAATATATTTGCAACATCTTCTGAATTCATATCCTTTATATTAAATGAAATCAAAGGTACATAATGACATTGAGGATTTCTATATATTATAACATTATCTGTATTTTTAAGATGTTTCATAAAAATATCACATAAATGCGTTTCGTGTTCAAATATTTTTTTCATACCTATTTTTTTAATAAAATCTATTCCGGCAGATACAGAAACAACACCTATAATGTTAATAGTACCACTTTCAAGGGAATCCGGCAAAAAATCAGGTTGTTTAAGACTTGATGATGTACTTCCTGTACCACCTTGGATTATTGGTGATATTTTAAACTTTCCGTCTGATATGAGAAGACCCGTACCAGTAATTCCATACAATCCCTTATGACCAGCAGTACATAATATATTAATTCCATCTGACATTTTAAGGTCAATTATTCCAGCAGCCTGTGCAGCATCAGCAATAAAGCAGATATTTTTTTCACGACAAAGTTCCGCAATTTCTTTATACGGCAAAATCTGACCTGTCACATTGCTTGCTATTGTGCATACTATAGCTTTTGTATCTGGAGTTATAAGTTCACGAAAGCTTTTTACAGTTTGATTATCATCAGGATAAATTCTTGCAACAGAAAGTTTTGCTTTATTTTTTCTGAGAAGTTCTACAGCTGGTCTTGCTGATGAGTTGTGTTCAAGTTCGCTTATTATAATATGACCGCCGTTGTTCATAATTCCCTGAATGGCAAGATTGAGAGCGTGAGTGCAGTTCAGAGTAAATACAATATTTTCGGGTTCGGCATCAAAAAAATCTGCTATTTTTTCTCTTGTTTCAAATACAGCAGCTGAGGTCTTTTCAGTAAGTTTATGACCTCCTCTTCCTGCATTTCCACCATATTCTCTTATGGCATTATTTACTGCTCTTCTTACTTCCATTGGTTTTGGATAAGTTGTTGCTGCATTATCAAAATTTATGATATTGATATTATTATTGTTGAAATTATTGTTCATTTTAAATATCCTCCTTCCTGAGTTTTTCAAAAGGAATAGAATATTTTTCCAGAATTTCTTTTGCTTTTGTACAGTCTCCTCCGAAGTTTATATAATATCCACATCCAGTATTTGAGTTGCTCTGATTTCTTTTTACTTCACAAGTATACCCTCTCGCCTTTAAAATTTTTTGAGCTTTCATAGCTAAGGTATATGAGGGCATATCCACAGCACAATGTGTCATATAAATCACCCCTCACATATTGCAGTATTTAAAATTATTATCCGCAATATATTAT